>CAKQNH010000105.1 GCA_934255105.1 uncultured Pirellulaceae bacterium | reverse complement strand
AACCCACGGGATCGGATGTTTGCAGGTCAGAAAGAGCGGAGCAAAAAAGTTCTAACCGTGTCCTGTCGCCCCGACTATTTTCAGAAATGAGCCCTTCGGCCAGTACGTCGAAGGGCTTTCTTATTGTAGGGCAAGGAGTTACGTCGACCATGGTAAGGTTCAAACAGACGATTTCGAAGATCTGACGTTTTTCGGGATAATCCGCCGTAGGCCATTTCTCACGAAGGGTTTGCGAAAGTTCAAACACCTTCGCCGCCAAGTCGGCTGTTTCGTGATGCGAACGGTACCGCCACTTCGATCTTGAGCTTCAAGTCCGCTTCGCGGTCTCGTAGCTCACGCAGCTTCCTGGCAAACGTCAGGTTGTCGATCTCTTCGAGCAGTCGCAGATTGATCAAGCGGTCCTGCTGCTCCAGGATTGAACTGAGCTGCCGCTGCAAATCATCCCGCAGAGTACGCGATTGTTCCTGCGAATCCCGCGTCTTCGATCGCAGCACCATTGCGAACCACTCGCGGACCTTCTCATCCTCGATGCGGATGGCGTCAAACAACGCCAGCACCTGGGCATCCAAGTCGGCTTCGCGGAGTCGCACTCGCGGATGCCCCTTGGTGGCGTACTTCGTGCAGCGGTAGTAGTTGTGAAGCCGCTCGCTGGAACTTCTTCATCATCGCTAGAGGCTCCGTCCAGGAGGGTGTGCCGCTACTTGAGCTGGCGCGGCGGCGCAATTTGATCAACGATGGCAAGCACGCCGAGTTGAAATCCCAGCTCGAAGAGATCTCCAAAATGCTCTCCGGTCTCATCAAGGCACAACGTGGTTGAGTTCGCCAAAGCGGTCCTGGAACGACGGAAGACGCTGACGGAATAGCTGGCGGAATTGGTGTGCGAGATGTTTGTGAACCCGGTGCGAACCAAAGACGTGGCCGAACAACAGGGAGGCAACGACGGCACCGTCAAGACTCACCTGCGCCTGGCCGGGAAGCAGGGGTTGCTGAAAAGGCTGGATCGAAAGGGGTGGTTGCCGTCAGGTGGTTCAGCACGCTAGTCGTCAGAATGTTTCCGCTTGGGAGATCCGGATTCCGTCGCTTCAAGCAATACACGCATTCCAAAGACCCGCTTCTCGTCACCTGGTTCGCGTTCTGTGAGTTGATTTGAGCATCGCTTTGCCACGTGCCCCCCGTTGTCTTCCGCGAACAGCGCATCAGGCAACCGATTCCCTCGATCTCCCCGGTAAGCTGAGCTAGTCCAGTCTCCGACGTAACTCAGAGTATTGAACAGCCCATTAACGGTGATATTCTCATCAAACGCGTCAACGTCAGCATGAGCACTTCCTGCCCGAATGCCTGGCAGAAGTCCAGTCTTGGGATCCACTTTCCGTTCTGGGCCACCGGTCGGAGTCAGGAAGCCCTGTGGTGTTCTAGTGGCTGCCTCCCACTCATCCTCAGTTGGCAACCGAACACACCAGCCGGTCTTCTTAGTAAACCATTTAGTAAACTCCACGGCACCGTCCCACGTCACCGCGTCCGCTGGATATCGTCTTGCTTCTTCGTCAACGACATGATAACCGTCAGTATCCTTCCTGAAATTACAACCGTCGTAAAACTTTATGCTGCGCTCCGCAGTATCCGAGTCAACGTCATTCAAGAATTCCGCGAACTGACTTGCCATGATTTGATGACGACCTAGGTAGAATCCTCGCGTGAGCTTGATTCGTCGCTCAGGCCCTTCATTTAATGCTCCGGCTTGTTGTCCAAGAGCGCGCAGCACCAACTCCGTGTTGCCGATGTTACGTCCCACAACATAGTCCCCTGGGGGAATGAATACGAATTCCAAGGATACTCCCGTTTTGGAGTGAATCGTTATGGCATCAATCGCAGGAACCGTTTCAGCCAGAACCTTTCCAACAGTCGACGTTGCCATAGCGATCGCGGCCAAAAGGGCGGGAATGTGCCTTTTCATGGTGCCTTGGTGACAATTCATAAATGGTGCCTTGGTGACAGATCGTTAATCCGCAAGCAATCCCCGCCGCATTGTCAAAAAAATCACTCAACTGAAAGGCACTGTCGGCAGAATCCTGAACATATCTCCGAACTGGGAGTGGCAAGTAACACCAACAGCCATCGGCCTGAAGCGAGTCACGTAAATTGGCGAACGCGTTGTCGATGACCTCCTTCTGAAGGGAATACTGTGCCGCAAAGAACGGACCGTTGACGCGAGTCATGCGACAATTCCAGACGCAGTGCTGATGCGGATTATTCGGGTGAAGTGGGAAAACAAACGGAAGCGAAGCTGCTGCTTGGATGTTTTGGTTGACTAACGCCAAAGCATTGTTCAATGTTGCCACGGAGCATAATCCCGAAGAATCAATCCGATTGATTGGATTGTTTTGAGCATAAACGTATTCATGCTCTCGCTCTTCATCTTGCTTGTAGTACTTCCGCATGTCTGGAACTGGGGACAGCACCGTAATACCGTTTTCCGGCATCGGATCTCGCGACATGAATCGACCGAGTTTGGGTTGGTACATTTACGACTCTCCTTGTGTCGTCAGAATCCGGGTAGTCCTACCCGTCTTGGCTGAGCGATGTTCGGCTGATGCACAGAATGAGGTGTCGGTAATCCTGGCGTTGGATGGTTTATTCCTGCGTACATGCAGGAAATGCGGTGACACCGACTGAGGCAAAGCTCGTTGATGGATACAAGCGGCGCACTGGCAACTCGGAGGGTGTCCCGGCATGACAACTACACGTTCGGCTGCTTCCCTCGCGGTTTGGCACTGCCTGCATTGGCAACTCGGTCCATGCGGCGGAATGAGCGGTGACTGACATATCGTGCGTTCGTGCAAACATCCGGCACATTGACAATTGGGAGAATGCCCGGCCATCCCTCTGGGTGCGGCAGCCGCTTCCCTGGTAATCATACACTGTCGACATTGGCAGCTTCCTCCGTGCGGAGCGACGGGAAGCGACTGAGCAAAGTCTCGCAATTCCTCACATAACAAACAGCAACAGTTTCTTGGGTGTCCGTCAACACCCAGTAGTGGTTGCCGGGCGGCACGCCGCTCGTGCTGCATCTCGACAATTTCAAGCATTGCCGCTTGGTGTTCCAGGACTTCTTTGGTCCGCTTGGCGTGCAGCCATTCGTAGCGCGGATCAGCGGGCGCAAGCTGGCGCGCGTCATAGATTGCCTTCAGGCAGTCATCACGTTTTCCGAGCTCGTGAAGACACTCGGCACGTTGGATGAGAAAGTCGGCCAGTTCTTCTTTGGTCGAGAGCGACCGCAAATAACACTTATGTTCGAAATCGGATTTTTTCCAGAGATGCGGCCACTGGATGTAATGCGAGTCGGGATAGAACGCGATGCCTTCCCCAGCGCCTTCGACGTTAAAGCGGTCTGGCGGAATCCAGAACTCCGTCTTCGGCTGTTCCCATTGGATCAAAGTGCCGCGAGGGTCTTCCCAGCGGAAGAATAAGTGTTCTTTCGTCTGGACTAGGTTGACCGGAAAGCCGAGACGTCGGCCTACGGCGACGTAGACGATCGGCATGCTCGCGCATGTGCCGCCAGCACCATTGTCGTCAAGAATTCCATGCACGAAAACGTCGGCCGGATCGCCGAACTCAGGATCGAACTTCCGCGCCGGGTTATAGGCGACACCGCAGTCCTGCTGCAGAACCTGCAACATGAAATAGCAGCAGAAGCGGCCGAAGGAATTGCCGTAAGCGTACTCTGTCGGCGGCTGATCGAACCGGTACATGTGCCGCAACATTTCAACTTTGACGCGCTGAGCCCAATCGTCGAGCTTGTCGAAACAAGCACCGACGTTAACCGCATCCAAGCCCGGCAGACCCTGCGCTGCCGCCAGATTCAACGCGGCGATGTCCCAGGTGTTGAGGTCGTGTTCGGAGAGTTCGCACAAATCCCAGCATGAGATCGTGAGACGGAAATCGGCTGCACCGTTGGACACGGTAATCCCCCCTCATGAAAGACGACTTGGTTATAGTGGCCTAAAGTGGGCGAGTCAAGCACTTCGCGGTCGTGTTTGCGATCCCGAAACCGCAGCAGTTCGAGTTCGGAAGTGCCCCCTGTCACTTTCGGATGAGGAAGCGGTGGCTAGCGTGGAGCCGTCATGCAGGCGTCGTCGCAAGTCCTTCGGCAGCAACGATTAAGTGCGATGGTAGCGAGAGGGCACCAGTGCAGAAAAATTCTATTGGTGTCCTGTCACCCCGACTAATGACCCGGGTAGTTATTGGATGGGAGTACTAATCGCGCAAGTGCAGTGACGGTAACTGGTTCTGCAGATTCCAATCGCCGAAGCGTCGTTCTAATCACGCCCGCTCATAGCCTGCCGGTCAGTTCGATCCGATGCCCGTCGGGATCAACGACCACGGCGCGCCGGCCCCATCGAGAGTCCCTGGGCGGAGTCACCGACGTTCCGCCGGCGGTAAGAAGTGATGCGTATGTCGCATCAACGGAAGGAACCGAGAACCCGACTCTAGTTGAGCTCGTAGGAGCAGCGTTTTCGGCAAGCGGATAAATCTCGAAAACCTGTCCTTCGGATTCACTTGCGAGGTGAACAGGGCCACTGCCGTGCGAATGGCGAACAAAGCTGAGTCCCAATGCACGGTAAAACGAGTGCGCACGGTCGAGGTCTCGGCTGCGGAGAACGATCAAGTTACAAAGGACGCTGCCTCTACTCATTGGCTCTATCCCTAGCGACGCAACGTGACAGCAGGAACAGAATTTTCTTCGAGAGTATCTTCGAGTTGCACTCTGCGAATCTTGCCGTCCTGCAAGCGAACAATTATCTGCAGGTCGCCGCGGACCGCCCGGACGTAGTCGGCAAGCGTGCTGACGAGGACATGCGAACTCGCGCATGAAGCATGCTCAAGCCGCCTCAAAAACTCCTGGAATCGGTCGTGCTTTCTCTCAAGCCCACAGACAAGTAGCCCCTCGACATCTTTCGGCAACAGAGCACCGCGTGCTTTTAGCATATTAGCTCAAGGGAATTATTCCGTCAACGGAATATTCTGGTGCATCATTCATCAGATTCCAGCAACTCGGCGAAGCCGGTGCATTCACGATCTCGCCGTGATGTAGGAAATTGGTGGAAACTGCTCGCCAGTATCCATGTATCCGCCATTTCATTCCCAGCGATACCAGCGTTGAACGTTGTCGACGGCTGAGCCGACGTACGCAGTCAATAATCATTGCTCGTTGTCGCATTGAGCGGTGATAGGGCAGCGACATCCTGCACGATCGGCGACCGCGCATTTCGAGCACTGGCATTCGCGTAGATTGGCGTAGATTGGCGTCATTCGTGGGCCCATGCGTTGTGCGACTTCGCCCGCGAATAGCGCGAATTGCCGCGAATGGATGCAGTTACCCACGGAGTCTAGGCGACTACTTCAGAAGCTGCGTTATATCGGACAATCCAACGATCACTGCGCGATGATCGGAGCCAATATCAGCCCCTACACGGTGCGACACACACTCGAGCTCATCGCTGATCAAACAATGATCGAGCACCAATCCCATCGCGAAGGTGCCAACTTTGGCGTACCAAGTTGGCGTCAACCCGTAGCCATGCCTGGCTCGCGTCAATTCCGTGGAGGCCTCCAAATCACTAAATAGCGGAGACCATGGCGTCAAATTCAAGTCACCCAACACGATCATCGGAATTCCTGGATGCTGGGATCTAAATTGAGCGATGTGGACGGCCAAACGCCGCAAGTGCTCATTGCGATCCTCAAAACCGCTAGCGCCAACCGGAGGCAAGGGATGGGTTACGACAATTCGATACTCTCTCGTACCCTCGCCGAGGCGAGTCCCCACAGCCGTTCTAAAAGCCAGTCGCGACGAGTCATCGAAGATCGAGCTTTCGAATTCTCATCTAATTCACCATCTGCTGAATCGCCCTTCAATCCGCTCACGGTGTTTTCCTCTAAGTTGTTCGGCGAGTTTTCCGTATTAATACTTGATGAGTTGGAATTGTCATCAGATTCGCCAGTGATGGTGCTCGATCCGGACGATATCGCATTGTCTGGATGTGTGGATTCGGAATTCAAGATCGCAACTGAACCGCCATTTTAATTCATCAGCAGTGCATTTCGCGGAGATAGTGGCACAGAAGATCGGTCAGCCGTTCGGTTCAGTGCTCCTTGCTGTCGCCGTTACAATCATTGCAGTGGCACTGATTGTTTCCGTATTATTACAGTCTCCAACGGGTGAGAGCACAGTCGCACGAGATACCGTGTTTGCGGCCATAATGATCGTCTTGAACGGAATCGTTGGACTGTGTCTCCTGATCGGTGGAGTGCGGTATCACGCGCAAGGGTTTCAGGCGCGATCAGCAACGGCTGCCCTCGGCGTACTACGTCCACAATGAGTGGGCGCAGTTCGCAAAGGACATCATCGGCGGTGCGAAGCTGTAGTTGCTTGGTCGCAGAAGTAACGCCCACAATTTTAGTTGTGATGTCGCCAAACGTAACCCATTCTACCGGAGGGACCGTTCGGAACGGAACCGTGACGATGTGCAACAGGAGAATACAGAGGGCAGCAACCGCAAGTGTCACGGGCAAAATGCGAATGTCGATCGCTACTGCAGTAATCAAGGCGATGCCAAGAAGGGTAGCGACGGAGGCTCCGAGTATTTCTCGGAGTAATTGTGGGCGGCGCAAACCACGGGGCGGCGAACCAAGCAAACCGGAAAGCCGATTCCACAGTTGACGACGCTGGGAAACCGTTAGCCGGTCGACGATGCGTTGTGGCGGTCGAATTCGGAATGTGTTATCGCCGGTCACATCGCGCACGTTTGTCCGCAAACTCAGGAATGCTGGAAGCGTCGGACAATACGCTTCGTGCGCTACGGAGATGCGACCATGTATAAGCGTTACGAGGTCCGCAACGGTACGGACATGCTCAGCCTCCGTATCCTGAATAATGATGCCGAAGTGGTCTTCAACATCCATTACGATTTCGACAGCATCAAGTCCCATGATCCTTGTAAATAACGGACGGGATTACCGAGTGGCGGGAGAACGCTCTTCACTTCACAAACCGCACCACCGCCGCCCCGAGTGCATTCGATGGTTACCCTCCGTCTGCGTCAATCTTGGGCGTTCCGTCATCCTGCATGACCGGCAACCGCGCATTGCGAGCACTGGCATTCGCGCAAATTGGCGTGATTCGTGGGCCAGGGCGCTGTGCTACTTTGCCCGCGAATAGCGCGAATTACCGCGAATGGATACAGTTGCCACGGATAGGAAATGTCGACCGTTCTCACCACCAAATGAATGCGGAGAAAGGCTGAGTCAAGTCAATCTGATGGGTATACGCTACCTGTGATTGTCAGCCAGAGCGTTGAGGCAAATCCTGGTGGAAGTGCCTGGGTACGCGCCGCAGCGGCTCGTACAAGGGTGTAAATGAGGCAGTTCGCGTGCTGGCCTAGCAAACCAATAATTGCCGCAAGCACTGGTCAGACCGACTCCATGGCTGCATAGACTCTGCCGTGCTTTGTGAGCCAAGTTACGTCGCCGCGCTCAGCGTATTGCTTGACGTCACGAAGAAACTCGACAGTCTCCGATTCGTAGCAGGGCTCAGTGGGGTCATCGACTGGTACGACCATTTCAACCTCAACCGCTACGACGTACTTGTCCGTCTGAATCAATTTTGTCCTTTTGATTCGCTCTCCAGCTATGCGCATCGCTAACCTCTGTCGAAAAAGTGCACTGTCACCAGTTTAGCCACACCACTTTGACGCAGATGTGACCAAACAGCTTTGAATTCGGTGCCGTCTGGTAAGACTTCTCGAACCTCGACAGCGGGATTGGGGATGGCGTCCGGGCGTTCGACAATCCAGTTCACCATCACCAAGGCCGATGCCTGCCTGCCATTCCATAATACCACGTTCCTCCAAGCGTTCGGAAGCGTAAAGTCCGACTAGGTATTTGTCCTCTGCAACAAGTTGCCGAATAGTGTTGAAAAGCCGCCCCATTAGGTTCAATGCTATCTGCCGAGGCAGTTCAGTACTATTGGCCGAAACACGCTTGCGTTCATCCCATCACGCGTCCGGCTTTACTCATCATCATAGTGAATGTGCTTGCGGTTGGTGCCGCTTAACAGTCTCACGAATGCATAATTTCGCGCGAAAATACTCTTGTTTCGAGGTTGCGATAGCTTTGCTCCAGTGGCAAAGTAAGCCCTCATCGCGCAGGAACCAATGATGACAACTCTCCCATAGCATAATACTTTACTTCTCTCGAACCGGACAATCCGCGACTATCGAGGCCCGAATGCAATTGACAAATCCGTGAATTCGCAGAGGACCATCGACTGGCACGACCATTCCTCAAGTTCAAAATCACGAGGGCCGAGGAGTAAAGCTAGAATTCAGCATCCGCCGAGGTCGCCTGTGCGTCCGATGATTCGGCAGTCGCCATAAATTTTAGAATACCACAATCGACGAGCATTCGAAACAACGCTTCAGACGAACACACCGCCGCAATAATCAACTGTGCTGTCGTCCCCAAAATCGCACACGAGCCAAACCAGGTGACGCCCGGAAGCACAGAAGAACAAGCGAGCAACGGGTCTTGCATCAAGACCGAGAAGACAACGCCGATGATTGCCGTGAACATGCTAGCGATCAATCCGATTCCAGTCGGGCTCGTACTGGCTGTCCAGAAGCCCCAAAAGCTGAGCAATACCAAGATCAGCAATGGCGGTCGGTGCGAATACAAGCTGTAGGCCGCCAGCACGAGCGTCGGTGCGAGAAGGACGACAAAGGCAATTCGGAATGACCAGAGAGCCTTGCGACCAAGTGCGATACGCACTGCTGATGACCAATTGGTCACTCGCCAGTCGAAATGGTTACGTTGCGCATCATTGAGGAAGTTGGCGTGTTCCACGCAATTCGCTCCTGTTTGCCGAACCACGCCGGTACTCGTTGGAAGGTGGGAGCGCGGCCGATAGTCGCTTACTTCGGTCTGCCGTAACTCGTAGTACTCGTTACGAGCCTACGATTAGGCAGCTAGCGCAATTATAGGTAACCGTTCACGAACTTGGGCGGGTTCGGTGTAGAATGGCGCAATGCGGGCTGGACCCAGCCTGGCAAGTTACGGATTCTCGAACCAGTATTCCCGCCAAGGCGTTTGCGATCCAACTTGGATCGCGAAAGGAGTTTCAGCATGCCCAAATACCTCTCTTTGTTCTTCCTCGCGGTAATTTCCTGTGCCTCGAGTCTGGACGCGGCGGACAAACGGCCAAACGTATTATTTATCATTTCGGACGATCTAAACAACAATCTAGGTTGTTACGAGGACCCTCAAGCCAAGACTCCAAACTTGGATAAGTTGGCTGCGCGTGGCGTGCAATTCAATAGGTCCTATTGCTCCTATCCGTTGTGTGGGCCAAGCCGCAATTCGCTACTGACGGGACTTTATCCCAACAGCACGGGGATCCTGGCGAATTCTCAGATATTTCGTCAGACGATTCCCAGCCAATGGAGCATGCCGCAAGCGTTTCGCTTGTCAGGATACTTTGCCGCTCGCGTAGGAAAGCTCTATCACTACAATGTTCCAAAATCGATTGGAACCAATGGGCACGATGATCCCGCGTCCTGGGAGATCGAATTGAACCCGGCCGGCGTTGATCGACTTGAAGAAGAACCGAATATATTCTCGTTAACGCCTGGGCAATTCGGAGGCACGTTGAGCTGGTTTGCGTCACCCAAGAGCGACAAATTTCATACCGACGGACTCAATGCCCAGGACGCGGAGTGGGTTCTCGAACGATGCGCAGCGCGAACCGACCGCCCATTCTTCCTTGCCTTAGGGTTTTTCCGGCCACATACGCCGTACGTGGCGCCCAAGGATCCGTACTTTGGTTGGTATCCGGAAAATGAGATGAGGATCGTGCCGGACATCAAGGCCGATCAAGCTGACATCCCCGCCGCAGGATTAGCCAGCTACAAGAAGGAGCAGGACGCATTGACCGACGATTTGCGGAGGCAGGCCTTGCAGGCTTACTACTCCAGTATCAG
>CAKQNH010000104.1 GCA_934255105.1 uncultured Pirellulaceae bacterium | reverse complement strand
TTGTTCGTCCCCACATAGACTTTGCCATTTGCTACCACTGGATTGCCGTAGGTTTCCGAACCCAGCGGCATCGACCAACTTCAAGTACTGACCGTTCTTGTTGTAGGCTCGCACCTGATACTGTGCCGACTGGCCGGGCACCAACATGACTTCCACCGGTGCGACTTGCAGTTGAGCCACGGTCTGGTCATCGGCCCTGGGGGACTCCTGTGGCTTGGCTGGGATCGGATCGGCTTCAGGCTGGACGTCTGCCTTGCCAATGCAGTACAGCGCCTTGGTCGTGGCCAGATAGATTCTGCCGCGGCTGATGATGGGCGCACCCAAAATCTCTTCGCCGCTCCCCATGCGGACTCGTTCCAACTCCTTGACTCCCTCTTCGGTCGGCTCGAAGACCCAGAAATTTCCCGTCTGCTCGCAGCAGTAGAGCTTGCCATCGCCATAGACCAGCGAACCTGGTCGGCGGCCGATCTTCTTCTGCTGAATAATCTCGCCGTCTTCAGAATTGATGACCATTAAGTTGCCGTTGTCCTCGATCACATATAGGCGGCCATCGACCAGCATGGGCTGGCTCCCTTCGACTGCACGACCCGGAAGCTTCCATTTGAGCTCTTCCTCTTTGATCTCCCCCGTGGCCGTTTCACCGTTGATGGCAAAGATCGCTCCCAGCACACGCGGATCGGCCGTGTTCTGCTCGCGGTGACCGCCATACACAACTCCGTCGGCGACCAATGGAGGAGTATTAATACCACGCTGCGAGCAGTCATATTCCCAAATGATTTTGCCGGTACGCGGTTGCATGGCGTACACCGAACCATCGCCACCACCAAAGACCATGGCGGCCTGACCGTTGAAGACAGTCAGAAAGGGTGTGCTGTACGTTGTATCCTCGGGCTTGGGGCGCGTGATCTCAAACCACACTGCGGCACCGGTGAGCTTATCAAAGGCGACAAAGCGGTGGGCGGGCACCGCGTGCTCGCCCCACTGCGTCATGACGCCACTGATGATTACTAAATTATCGAATATCTTGGGGAAGTTCGTTCGACCGCCGTAGGTGCTGAGCATGCCGTACTCTTCGCTCATCGAATGCTCCCACAACACTTTGCCCGTCTCGCCGTCCAGGCAGACGAATTGGCAACCCAACCCCAGCCAATAGATATTGCCCGTCTCGGGATCTGCGGCGGGACTCGACCAACCCACGCGCTCGGCCGGGGCATCGGATAGAAAGACATTGTGATGCTGACTCCACAGCAACTCGCCCGTCTCCGCATCCAGACACACCAACTGCTCACCCTCCTCGGTGGTCTCCGGCTTGTAGCGCGTCACCAAGTACAGTTTGCCATTGAGCGTAATCGGGGTTGAGCGCGATGCGTACTCCGGCTTGGACCACAACACGTTCTCCCCTTTGGGCGACCACGTATCGGGCAAATTCTTCTCGCGCGATATGCCGTTGCCCTCCGGCCCACGCCATTGGAACCAGTCGACAGGTTCAGCCGCCGAGAGTTGAATACTGCTAAAGAGCACTGCCGAGAAAGCGCTCGCTAGCAGCACGCGGTACAAGGCAGCTAACGGTTGAACGGACCGCACTGCGGCAATGCCTGAAGTCATGCCAGAAAACCTCGTGGTTGGAAGGAGGGGAGGTGGGGAGTTAATTCAATCATTGTAAGTCGAGTTGAGGTCGCTTGCAGGTGGGGTGCGGCCTCAGGTCGAATCTATGAGCTTCTCTATGAGCTTCGCCTTTCGCTCCTAGGCTGCGTCCAGCGCACGATCCAGTATCGTCCGAATCTCGCACCATTGCCAGTGCTGCGACTAACTGCACAGCAAATTCTACGTCGTAGCCACTTCTTCAGCGACATGCACCCGCCAATCGACCAGATGCAGCTCGACCTTGCGAAAACCACGGAATTCGTTGATCACCGGGCGAAAGGCCAAATCCATTTTGCCGGTCACGACCGACATCTCAGGCAACCAGTCCTCGGCCTGCCCAAAGGCCACACCGCGCATGCGGTGCCCATGCTGCACCAACTGCAGACTCATATGCCGCCCGCTATCGCCCATCAATTTGGGTGCTTCCGACAATTCGACCCCCACGGCGCAAAACAGCGGTCGAGGGTTGCCCATCCCAAACGGGGCCAGCAATTCGACTTGCCCCATAACCGCCAAATCGAATTGTCCCAGCGGTGCCTCGGCGTCGAAATCGACCTCGGCCTCCTGCGTCTCGTCGCTCATCTGCTCAGCTACGGCCTCCAGAAAGGCTGCGCGAAACGCATCCATATTCGATTCTTCAATACGCAGCCCGGCTGCGGCGGCGTGTCCGCCGCCAGAGACCAGCAGCGATTCGCACTCTTGAAACGCCTGATGCAGGTTGACCCCGTTGGGACTGCGGCCGGAGCCGGTGCCCGGTCCAGCGCCGAGTTTGTCTAGCGCGATCAGGACCACGGGGCGCTGGTATTTCTGAGCCAGTTTGCCCGCGACCACTCCGATGACTCCCGGATGCCAAGTTGGCGAGGCGAGCACAAACGCGGGATCGTCCTCGGTCGAGTGTACCTCCTGAAGCTGCTTGTTGGCCGAAAGCTGGATGCTGCGTTCGAGTTTCGCGCGATTCTCATTGAGCACTTGAATATAGTCGGCCAGCGCCACCGCGCGACTCTCATCCTCGGTAATCAGCAATTCGACTCCCAACTGAGCTTGTCCCAGCCGCCCAGCAGCGTTCAGTCGCGGAGCGAGTGTAAAGCCGATATCCTCGGCGCTCAGCTCGCGCTTTTCACTGACCTTGGTCAGCTCCATCAGCTTGCGTAGTCCTAGCGGTGCATGGTCGCGGAGCGTCTTTAGCCCATTGCGTACCAGAATGCGATTCTCATCCACCAGCGGCACCATGTCGGCCACGGTTCCAATAGCTGCCAGCCCGACGGCTTGCAACAAGAAGTCTCGTAGCGGCTCGGTCACCTTCTGCGCACCGCTGTGTCGCTGGCACAGCGCCCAAGCTAGTTTGAAGGCTACACCCGCACCACACAACCCGGCAAACGGATAATTCGACCCGGGCAGGGCAGGGTGGACGATCGCGTCGGCCTGTGGCAGTTCGTCCGCGAAGCGGTGGTGGTCGGTAATCACTAGCGACATTCCCAACTCTTTGGCGCGACGAGCCGGTTCGATGCTGGTGATACCACAGTCGACGGTGATGACCAGCTTCTTGCCACGCTCGGCCAATTTCTCAATCGATGCGGTGTGCAGCCCGTAGCCCTCCTCCATGCGATTGGGCAGATGGTAGCTCACCTTGGCTTTGAGCAAGCTCAAACAGCGGAAGAGGATCGCCGTAGACGTCATTCCATCTGCGTCGTAGTCACCGTAGACGACGATTTCGTCTCCAGCTTCGACAGCCTTATAGATGCAGTCCACTGCGGCGGGCAGACCCGGCAGCTCTTCGGGCGGCCGCATATCGGACAATTTGGCTTGTAGGAAACTCTTCGCCAGTTCGGGCCTGTTGATGCCGCGCTTGAGCAGCAGTTGAGCGACCACCGGCGATACCTCACAGCGATCCGCGAAAGCTTGAATTTCATTGCGGTCGTGCGGGATAAAATTCCATTTCTTGCTCGGCATCCAGACCTCTCCTATGGGCGATATTCGCATTACGGCCCTTATCTGGTCCCAACTGCAAACTTCAATTGAGCACCCGCAAGTGGCTTCAGATCATCTTACCAAGCCCACCCGCCAGCGTCATCGGCCTTGGCGGCCGTAGCATGGGCACTCCTGCCCGTTTTATATCCCATATCTTTTCGCAAGCCTTTTCCCTATCGATTTTCTTGCACTAGCTCTGTTCGCACTGGATCCTCTCCCTCTGGGAGAGGTCGAGCCTAAGCGAGGGAGAGGGGCAAGCACAATCTACAATCTGTGCAATCCGTATCCGCCCTCCCCCTCGGATTTCGATAGCCGATGGTGCAGCGCAGCGGAACCATCGGAGGACGCTTACCCAGTGATGTATGAAACTCGTTGCAACCAGACCGAGGCTATTAGCCTCAGTTTCGTCTATGATGCAACTGCTCAAAAATTCTTTGCAGCCATTGCTCAAGAATGGGGGCCAGACTACCTCCCGAAGCCGAAGCCGCCTGGTCTCCTCTCTCGTGAAATACGCTTGTGGCCACGTAGGAAAACCGTCAATTCTTCGAGTAATGACTCCTAAATCATCCCTGCCCATGGGGCTTGTTGCATCGTGCGAAGTCCGACTGAATTGAACTGATCAACGACTATAGCAATGAGACATAGCAATGATCGGCGGAGCGATCAACGACTTTGGCATCGACCGACTTCATTTACAGCGCCACCACTGCTCTGCTGGTAGTTGCTCGCGCTGGGCGAGTGGCTCAATCTGAGCGCGAAAGCGGCGGGCATCGAGGGGATAGCCGGCGGTGGGTTGCAAATCAGGCTTCAATCGCTTCCAGTAGTCGTTCAGCCGACCCATCAGTCGCTCGCGCAAATACTTGGCTAACATCGAAGCTAGCGCTGTCGGCGGGAAGCTGTCTCCGCCCACCGAGAAATGAACGGTCAGCGGCTGCTCCGCGGCGCTGTGATAGCTCGACCGCTGAGCACTCACCTGCGTTTCCGCAAACCACCGCTCGGGGAGGGCTGCCATCAGAATCGGCAAGTAGTTTTTACGGCCCCCCTGGCGATCGCAGTAGACCTCGGTCGCTGCAAAAGAGGGCACGGCAGAAGTGGTTGCGGAAGATTTAGTTGAGGATACGACTGAGCAGGCGTCGAGCAGTCGCACTACCACGTCGAGCGTCGCCCGCGACAGCAACTCACCTTTGGAACCTGTTTGAGCTACCACGCGATTGAAATGCGGTTCACAGATCACCGCCGCGCGCAGGTCGACTAGCTCGATATCGCAGGTGGCGAGCGCTGTGCGAGCGATGCGCGACAATCGCTGAACTGCCCCCGCTTCCAGTGCGACCGGAATCGGCTGCTCGGCGTAGTTGGCATACCAGGCGAGTTTGCCGAGTTCGTCGACCAGCTCTGGGCTAACGAGGCGATCGATGGCATCGCCCAGCCTGCCGTAGTGGAACTCGCCAAGCGTTTCGGCGCTGGGCGTCGAACCACCGAAAGTCTTGGCGACTTCCGCTACATCATGCTTCTCAGCGCCAGCCGCAGGTAACAGGTGCAGCATGGCCAGCAGGCCGGCTTCGAGCGTTGCCAAGCCACCGCGCGACGAATACAGTTTCTTGGAATCCCCCAGCGGAACGTGCTGGCAGTCGGCCGACCATGGGGCAGTGGCGAAGTGTGACTGGAAGGCTTGGGTAAATAGCTGTTCGGTGCAATCTGCCGGTGCGGACCACAGCGACCCGGCGATCACCAGAGGCCCCAGATTCGGCCCATATCCGGCCTCGTCGACCCCGATGAAGTACTTTCTATTCGTCAATTTGTTCAGGTCCAGTAGTTCAGTTGTTAAACCGCGTGGGCAACGCCCCGCGCATCCAGGCACATTTGTTAAACCGCGTGGGCAACGCCCCGCGCATCCAGGCACCCGTTAACCTCGGAATATTTATAACCCGCAGCGGCAGCCAGGAGGTTTGACTGCCGCCGGTGCCGTCGCCTGCGCAGGCCGCGAAAGCGAGTTGGCATATGAAACCCAGACGTTGATCAGTTCGTTGTGTGAATCGCGGCCTGCTGCGGCTCGGCGTTAAACGATTCCAGTGAGGCAATCGTGCGGCCGAAAGTCTTGGCGACTTCCGCTACGGCCTGATCTGGTCTGACGGGCAGGGTTAGCTACAATGGATGGCCCCACGCTGGGCTGACCGTGTCTGCGAGCAGGCAGGTGGACATCGATCTAACGGAAACCAATCATGGCGAAAGCTGGGCCCCCATCGGCCGACTCGGATAGTAACACGGTCATGGCCGACGGCCAACCACTGGATCTACGCAATCGCCATTTGGCGGCTTTGCTAGCCTGGCTGGTTCCCGGCGCGGGGCATTTCTATCAGAGGCGTTACTTCAAGTCGGCGGTGTTTTCGATCTGCATCCTCAGCAGCTTTGCCCTCGGCATGCTGATGGCCGGCGGTCGCTGCGTGTATGCATCCTGGGACCAAACCGAGAAGCGTTGGCAGTATGTGCTGCAAGCTGGAATCGGTCTGCCCGCCATGCCAGCCGCCATTCAAGCTTGGAGAATTCGCAGTGGCGAACCACCGTTGTGGAGCGAGAACTTCATGACCGCTCCACGCTCGACGCGCGATCTGGATGACTTCAATCGCAAGACCGCCTCGGGCTTCGACATGGGGACGCTGTATACGATGGTCGCTGGCCTGCTCAATGTGCTGGTCATCTTCGATGCACTAGCGGGTCCGCTACCGCCGCCGATACCTAAAAAGCGGCAGCCCGAAGGAGACGCTCCATGAACATCCATATGTCTATCGGCTACCTGCTACTGTACCTGCCGCTGCTGGCCGCTATCTCGCTGGTGATCGGTGCCTCGCGCCACGAACAGACCCAATTGATCCTGGACCAAACCGTGCGGACGGCGGTGTGGATTACCTCATTCATGCTCGGTATTTACGTAGTCCTTCAAATCGTTTCGTGGATGGTGTAGCCGAACCCATATGAGAATTCTCACGCTAGGTGCCGGAACGGTCGGTACGTGGATTGCCGACCTGCTGTGCCGCTACCGCCACGACGTCACCGTGGTCGACACCGACGCAGAGAACGTGCGGCGGATCAACAACGATTTGGATGTCCGCGCGATCCAAGGTTCAGCCTCGCAGTCGAGCGTGCTATTCCAAGCCGGCGTGATGGGCTGCGATATCTGCTTGGCAGTAACCGGCAGCGACGAAGTCAACTTGGTAGCGGCCAGCATGGCCAAAGCCATGGGTGTCAAACGCTCGGTGGCGCGGATCTATACACCCGTCTTTCGCGATTTAAGCACGTTCGACTACCAACGCCACTTCGGTATCGATCGCTTGTTGAGTCTAGAACAATTGACGGCGATGGAGCTAGCGCGGATCATCCGCAACCCGGAGAGCATTACGCTGGAGCACTTTGCGCGCGGCCAATTGGAAGTGGCTGAATTCGAAGTCACGCGCAACAGCAATTCTCTCCACAAACCTCTGAAGCAACTCGCGCTACCTCAGCATGTTCGCTTGGGGACCCTGCATCGCGATGGGCGAACGTGGATTGCCAGCGCCAGCGACGAGATTCGCATGGGGGATTTCGTCAGTCTATTAGGCAGACCGGGTGAAGTCGGTGAGATCAAAAAGATATTTACTAAAGGCGCATTTAAACGACAGTTCATCGCCATCGCCGGGGGGGGAGAGACCGGATATCACTTGGCGCGCGCCTTGGATGACGATCGCCATCGCGTACTGCTGTTGGAGCAAGACCCCCAGCGCTGCGACTACTTGGCATCTCATTTAACCCGCGCCACGGTGGTCTGCGCCGATGCGCTGCGGAAAGTCACCTTGGAAGAGGAACGCATCGGGGGCTGCGATTATTTCGTGGCCTGCACTGGGCTGGATGAAAACAATATTATCGCTGGCCTAGAAGCCAAAGAGCTGGGTGCCAAGCAGATCATGGCGATCGTTGGGCGGCCCGACTATGCCGAAATCGTCAGTCGCTTGGGCATCGACCATGCGGTCAGCGATCGCGATGCGATGGCCCGGCAAATCTTGGGTCTATTGACTGAGGGACCGATCCTAAGCCAATTGCAGCTACCGGCCAGCGACGTGTTTGTGTTGGAATTGGAAGTGGTGGAGGGCTCGCTAGTCACGCAGTCATCGCTGCTGGAGGCCGAGCTTCCTGTGGGCGTCTTGGTCGCCGCCGTGCTGCAAGAGGATTATGTCCGCGTCCCGGCGGCCAGCGATTGTTTACAGGCAGGCAATACGGTTTTGGTCTTAGCGCGCGAAGAGCACATCGCAGCGGTCAAGGAAGCATTCAGTAGCCCCACTGGACCCGACTCATGAACTACCGCTTGCTCAGCCGCACGCTGGGGATCATCTGTTCATTGTTTGCGGTCACCATGCTCTTCTCACTGCCGTGGGCCTATCCAGGCTTGGGCCATCGAATCCATCCCGACATCCCTCTGCCACAGGCGACTGAATGGCAAGGCATTAGGGGACTGCTCGCTAGTTGCCTTATCTCGGCTGCGGTGGGTGGACTGCTGATGTGGCTGGGACGCGGCGAGAAGGGGCAGAAACTGTTTCGCAAAGAAGCGATGGCCACGGTGGGATTGGCCTGGATGCTAGCCACGATACTAGGCGGACTACCGTATCTGCTGAGCGATACCAAAACTGCCGTCGACACACCTATCACGATCGCCGATGCGCTGTTTGAATCGCAATCGGGCTTTAGCACAACCGGCGCAACGATTCTAACCAATCTAGAAGATCCCAGTCTGGTACCGCACTGCATTTTATTCTGGCGTAGCAGTACCCACTTTCTTGGAGGCTTGGGGATCGTAGTTTTGCTGGTAGCGATACTGGGTCAAGGAGCCAGTGGCAAGGCCATGATGCGAGCTGAGATCACCGGCCCGACCAAAGACTCGTCGTTCAGCCGCATGCAGCAAACAGCCACTGTTTTCGCTACGATCTATGTGGTACTCAACCTAGTGCTAGCGGTTATCTACTGGCTTTGCGGTATGTCGGTCTTCGACGCCCTGTGCCACGCCTTCAGTACCATGGCGACGGGAGGTTTCAGTACTTACAACGCCAGCCTGGGGCACTTCGATAGCATGTGGATCGAATACATCACCGTGCTGTTTATGATTTTGGCGGGTACCAATTTCACTCTGCTGCTGCTGGTCGTCACGGGTCAGTGGCAGCGGATGGTTAACGATATCGAGTGGCGATTTTACATCGGCATCATCGTCGTGGTCACGGCGGCTGTCATGGTCTTTGGTCTGTGGAGTAACAATTTTGCCCAGGCGGGGTCAGCTCTGCGATATTCGCTCTTTCAAGTCGTGTCGGTCATGACGACTACCGGATACGTCACACAGGACTTCGATCTGTGGAATAACTTTGGGCGCGGCGTATTGCTGTTGCTAATGTTTGTCGGCGGCTGCGCGGGGAGCACGGCGGGCGGGATGAAGGTGATTCGCCATGTGCTGCTAGCCAAAATTTTACGGTTAGAGCTCGAACTGGCCTATCGCCCCAACGTCATCCGACCGCTGATGGTGGGTGACCAAAAGATGGATGATGTCAATCTGCGAAAGCACATCTTGGTGTACTTTGCCATTGTAGTCTCGTTGTGTGCCGGCAGTTGGTTGATGTTGATCACGACCGAACCCGATCAGCAGTGGCTGGCAAAACCGTTCGCGGCGGGGCAAGGCAATATGCTCGATCACAAACTGCTAGACTGCGCCAGCGCTATCGCCGCTACGCTTCATAACGTCGGGCCTGGCCTGGGCGTAGTTGGCCCGACTGCGAATTATGCAGGGTTTTCGCCCTGGAGCAAATTGCTGTTTGTGTTCTTGATGATGCTCGGCCGACTGGAAATGTTTTCCATTTTAGTTCTATTTTTGCCTGCCTTCTGGCGACGCATTTGAGCCTCTGCTGGGAAATTACTGTCGCATATAGAGCAACTAATCCGTGGGCTGACACCCACGGCTAAATGCTGTCGTGGCTTCGCCACTAATACGCGTTAACATACTAGTCAAAATGCTTGACTTGCCCCATCTGCGTTCGCTAAACTTGCCCGATGACCGAATCGACACTGGGCACTACGCTCTTATTTCCCATGCGAATACTTCGACTATGTAGGGAGAGAATCGCCGATGATACGATGGCTACAATCATTCTTCGAACCTGCTGGCCAAGAGCCACCGGTGACGACTGAGACGCTTCAAGGAAAATGGAAGATGGTACGCCTGGGAAGGAATGGAACTTTTGCCCCAGCAACCGTGACCGCTGGGGCTAAGATTTACATGACGATCGAGGGAAATCGTTATACCGTCACAGCGGGCGGAGTCGTCGGAGATCGGGGAACGATCAGGTTAGACACAACGCAAGAACCAGTCCATCTTGATCAGCTTATCGCCGAGGGTGACGAGGCCGGTAGCATGCATC
>CAKQNH010000103.1 GCA_934255105.1 uncultured Pirellulaceae bacterium | reverse complement strand
GTGCTGGCCAGCAGGGCGGTTTGCAAGCCGACGTACCCCAGCAGTGCCAGCCAGAGTCCTAGCCACGCGAATCGATAGGGCCAATTGGGGCGTCTCCGCCGTTTGCGCGGCATGCTTATTCGTCCGTCACGCAGCCTTCCGAGGCGGATTTGACGTTCTTAATGTATTTGTAGAGCGTGCCGCGTGTGGCCTTCAATGGCGGCGCCTTCCACGCTTGCTGGCGCTTGGTCAACTCCGCCGAGCTGACATCGAAGTCGAGCCGGTTGGTCTCGGCGTCGATGGTGACGGTGTCGCCGGTTTGAATCAGCGCTATCGGCCCGCCGGTCTGGGCTTCGGGAGTAATGTGGCCGACGATGAAGCCATGGGAGCCACCTGAGAAGCGTCCATCGGTAAGTAGTGCGACGTCGCTACCCAGTCCGGCACCCATGATGGCCGATGTGGGCGTTAGCATTTCGGGCATCCCTGGGCCGCCTTGAGGCCCTTCGTAGCGGATGATGATCACGTCACCTTTGGCGATCTGTTTATCCTCGAGTGCCTTGAGCATCAGTTCTTCGCTGTCGAAGACTTTGGCCGGGCCAGAAAACTTCAAACCCTCTTTACCAGTGATCTTGGCTACCGCTCCCTCCGGTGCAAGGTTGCCGCGCAGGATGCGGATGTGCCCTGTTGCCTTGATCGGGTTTTCGATGGGGTGGACCACGGTTTGCCCTGCCTTTAAGCCAGGTACTGACTGCAGGTTTTCGCCCAGAGTTTTTCCAGTAACCGTCATGCAGTCGCCTGTGAGCAAACCCTGCTCCAGCAGGTACTTCATGGCTGCGGGCGTACCGCCGACCGAGTGCAGATCCTCTTGGACGAATTTTCCACTGGGCTTGAGGTCGGCGAGAAAGGGGACGCGGTCGCTGACCGCTTGAAAGTCGTCGATGGTCAGCGGCACGTCGACGCTGCGCGCCATGGCGATCAAGTGCAGCACGGCGTTGGTCGAGCCTCCTAAAGCGACGACGACGACCATGGCATTTTCAAAGGCTTCGCGGGTCATGATGTCGCGTGGCTTGATATCCTTCTCCAGCAGGTGCAGCACAGCTTGGCCCGCGCGATGGCATTCGTCAATCTTGGCTGGATCCTCGGCGGGGATGGAGCCGCTGTAGGGGAGGCTCATGCCCAAGGCTTCGATCGCCGAGGCCATCGTGTTGGCGGTATACATCCCACCGCAGGCACCCGCACCTGGACAGGCATGCCGCACGATATCTTCGCGCTCTTCATCGCTGATCTCGCCCGAAAGATACTGGCCATAACATTGAAAAGCTGAGACGATATCCAGCGAGTGGCCGTTCCATTTGCCGGCGCGAATCGTGCCACCATAGACCATCAGGGAGGGGCGGTTCAGACGCCCCATCGCCATCAGACACCCAGGCATGTTCTTGTCGCAGCCCGGCAGAGCTATCAGACCGTCGTACCACTGGGCAGCCATGATGGTTTCGAACGAGTCGGCGATCAGATCGCGAGACTGCAGCGAGTAGCTCATGCCGTCGGTCCCCATCGACATGCCATCGGAGACGCCGATGGTGTTGAACCGCATGCCTACCATACCCGCCTTGGCGACCCCTTCTTTGACAGCGTCAGCCAATTTGCCCAGGTGCATATTGCAAGAGTTGCCATCGTACCACACGCTGCCAATACCGATCTGAGCCTTGTTCATGTCCTCGGGGGTGAGGCCGGTGGCGTAAAGCATCGCCTGCGAAGCCCCTTGGCTCTTGGGTTGAGTGATGCGACTGCTGTATTTGTTGATTTGAGTCATGTTTGAATGTATTGGGTTGGAAGTATTCGATTGCTGGATAGCTTCGGTTTGGCTGGGTAGTTTTCGTCCAGAGTAGAGCAGTTGTCCCAACTGCTTCATCAAAGTAGGGCAGTTGTCCCAACTGCTCCATCAATGTAGAGCAGTTGTCCCAACTGCTTAAACAAAGTCGTAGAGCAGTTGTCCCAACTGCTTCGGAAACGATTGGGACAATCGTTCTACATTGCATCAAAAGTAGAGCAGTTGTCCCAACTGCTCCGGAAACGATTGGGACAATCGTTCTACATTGCATCAAAAGTAGAGCAGTTGTCCCAACTGCTCCGGAAACGGTTGGGACAATCGTTCTACATTGCATCAATGTAGAGCAGTTGTCCCAACTGCTTTGGAAACGGTTGGGACAACCGTTCTACGGCTTCGCAAAGCGGTTGGGACAATCGTTCTACGCGCTTTGGAAACGGTTGGGACAATCGTTCTACGATCAACGCTGCCAGACAAGTCTACTTGTCCGCCGCCCGACTGTGTAGGATGGTTGGGGGACTAATGTGTATCTTCGCCGCGATCTTGTTCTAGACACCTCCCCGCTTTCCGAAGTTCGTTCTGCTCTCAGGAGTATAGTCAGCCATGAAATCAGCTCTCACAACCGCTCTTACACGCACTGCCGGCCTGCTCAGCATTTTGAGCTTATCGCTGATAGTTTTACCGGTGAACTATGCATCTTCCGAGGACAATCCACAAGGCAGAGCGCCAGAGCAGGGTTTTGTCCAGCTCTTCGACGGGAAAACGCTCGATGGTTGGGAGGAAAACCTGGAGCATTTTCGCGTCGAGCAGGGGGCCATTGTGGCTGGCTCGCTCGAAAAGAAAATCCCTAACAACGAATTTCTATGTACCAAACAGTCGTACGGCGACTTTGAATTGCGGCTCGAAGTCAAACTGCAAGGCGAGGGGAATAACGCAGGTGTGCAATTTCGCTCGGCGCGGATTGCCGGCGATCATGAAGTGAGTGGCTACCAATGCGACGTGGGGGAGGCTTGGGGCCGGCCGGTGTGGGGCGGGCTGTACGACGAATCTCGCCGCAACAAGATGTTGGCCGAGGGGCCCGCCGATCGGCTGCCCAGGTGGGTCAAGCAGGGGGAGTGGAACGAATTGTGGATTCGCGCCGTGGGTGACAGGATCGATCTGTTCGTCAATGGGCATCCGACGGTCCAGTACACCGAACGAGACGCCGAGATTGCTCGCTCTGGCATCATCGGGCTGCAGATCCATTCCGGTCCACCCACCGAGGCTTGGTATCGCCACATTCGCATCCGAGATCTGAATAGCAATAATTAGCTACCGTAATAGTCGCCCGAATCCTCATCACCACAATTTAGTCGCCCAGCTACGTCACCACAATTTAGTCGCCCAGCCCCATCACCACAATTTAGTCGCCCAGCCCCATCAGCACGATTTAGTCGCATAGCCACGTCTGCATGATGTAGTCGCATAGCCACGTCTGCATGATTTAGTCGCGAAGCCACGTCTGCATGATTTAGTCGCGAAGCCACGTTTGCATGATTTAGTCGCGAAGCGACGGCAGCGCGTAGCCGTGGGCGTCAGCCCACGGGTTGGTTGCACACAGCTCGGTGAACCGCGAAGCGGCGGCAGCCACCATTGCAGTCATCAAATCTCAACGGTCCTCCGAAAATACCTATTTCCCACAACACTTATTTCTCATTTCCAACCCATTTCCAACACCACCTTCTTCCAATAACAACTAATCATTATCTATGTCTCAGCGTTTTGTGTACTTTGACTTGGGCAATGTCCTGGTCAATTTTGACCATCAGACAGCCGTCGACCAACTATCCCGGCTCGCTGGTCGGCCCGCCGGCTTGGTTCGGCAAGTGGTCTTCGATTCCGATTTGCAGAATCGCTATGAGACCGGTTTGGTTAGTGGCCATGAATTCGCAGCCGAAGTCAATGTGGAACTTGAGAGTGCAATACCGGCTGTTGACATTCTAGAAGCCATCAGCGATATCTTTCAGCCCAACTTGCCGATCCTGGCTGCGATCGAATGGGTCGAGCAGGCGGGGATACCGATGGGGATACTCTCCAATACCTGCGAGGCCCATTGGCGCTGGATCGAGTACCAGCAGTGGCCGGTGATGGGGCCCTGGTGGAGCCAGACGGTGCTGAGCTATGAAGTGCGCAGCATGAAGCCTGACAGTAAAATTTATGAAGTATGCGAGCAGCGAGCCGGCTGTCGCGGCCAGGATATTTTCTTCACAGACGACCGCGCCGAAAACATCGCGGCTGCTCAGCAGCGAGGCTGGTGTACTTACCAGTTCGGATCAGCCGAGATGTTGATTGAACGGTTGCAGAACTGGAGCACTGTTTGAGTATGTGTCGCCCTCCGGGCTGTCTGATGTGTTTCCATTGGTCCGGTGGCTGACGCCACCGGCAGAGATATGTCGCCCTCCGGGCTAAGCGGCCCTCCGGGCTATGTCGCCCTCCGGGCCAGGAGGTTAAGAGATCAACCGATGAACATCGCACAACTTTCTATCGATGCTCTGGAACGCTTTGGCGATTACAACTCGATTTTCTTCGAGGGTCAGTGGTCCAGCAGCTTTCAGTTGATGGATCGCTCATGCAAGCTCGCCGCAGTATTGCGCGATCAAGCTATCGAGCCGGGAGATCGCGTGGTTGTGATGATGGCCAACTGCCTGGAGGTTGTCGCCGCTTTTCAGGCGTTGGCCCAATTGGGCGCAGTCGTCGTGCCGCTGATGCCACAGTTGCTGGCGCGCGAGGTGTCCTACATCGTCGCCAACTCGGGGGCGCGATTTGTCATCACCTCGGCTGAGTTAGCTTGGCGAGTCGTCGAGGCGACGGCGCATATCGCAGGCTTTCGGCAGATCCTGACGTTCGGTGAAGTTGGCCTGCCCGGCTGCACGGATTTAGAGCCACTGATGGTCGACGCTAGTCCGCTGGCTAGTTTGACCCAGCGTGGCAATGGCGACTTGGCGCTGTTGGTCTATACGTCGGGTACGACGGGACATCCGAAGGGTGTCATGATCTCCCACGGCAACTTGATCGACAACACCTTGGCGGCAGCCAAGCGACTCGCTTGGCCGCCCGGTCAGCGGTCGATGATGGCGCTGCCGATGAGCCATGTGTACGGCATTTTGGTCACGAATCTCAACGCGGTGCTCGGCGGTGTTACCTCCCTGCTGCGCAAGTTCTCTGCAGAATATGCTCTGCAAACGATTCAAAACTTTCAAGTCGAACGCTGCTCGTTGGTCCCCACCATGATGATCTGTCTAATGCATTATCCCGAGCGTGAGAAGTACGACGTAAGTAGTTTGAAACGCGTTACCGGCGGCTCCGCGCCGCTGCCCGAAGAAGTCCGCCGGAGGTTCGAGACGCTGTTCGACTGCCGAGTATATGATGGATACGGGCAGTCCGAGGCAACGTGCGCAGTATGTTCGTATGAGACCGACGAAACCTATGTGATCGGTTCTGCCGGCCGCCCGTTGGCTGGTTTCGATGTCTGCGTGCAGAATGATGCCAACCATATCTTGCCTGTCGGCGAGACGGGGGAGTTGTGCTTTCGGGGGCCGAGCGTCATGTTGGGCTACTGGGCTGATGAATTGGTAACCCGCGCGACCATCATCGATGGCTGGCTGCACTCGGGAGACATCGGGCATGTCGACGAGCGCGGCTATATGTACATCACTGATCGCAAAAAGGATATGATCGTCAAAGGAGGCGAGAACATTTCGCCGCGACAAATCGAAGAAGTGCTATGCCGACTGGACGCAGTAGCCGAAGTGGCCGTGGTGGGTGTCCCCGACGCTACCTACCAAGAAGACATCGCCGCCTTCATCGTCCTCAAGGCGGGTGTTCAATTGACCCACGCGCAGGCACTGCAGTTTGCCACGCCGGAGCTACATAGGTTCAAGCTGCCCAAGTACATTTACTTCATCGAGCAGTTGCCCAAGAACTCCAACGGCAAGGTCCTCAAACGCACTTTGCGCGACCAGTGGTCTGGCAATACATAAAAAGGAAACAAAGCTATGCGTGAAGCCGTTGTGGTGGCGAGTTCGCGAACGCCACTGGCCAAATCGTTTCGTGGCGCGTTTAACCTGACGCGTCCCGACGATCTCATGGCTCATTGCCTGACACACGTGCTGGCCAACGTGCCACAGGTAGATCCTGCCGAGATCGAAGACGTAATTGTTGGCTGCGGCTTTCCCGAGGGACCGCAGGGGATGAATGTGGCTCGAGTGGCCGCCATGCGGGCTGGACTGCCAGCTTCGATTGCCGCAGCTACGGTAAATCGCTTCTGCGCATCTGGATTGCAGGCAGTGGCTATGGCGGCCCAGCAGATCGTTCAGGAGGGGACGGAGGTTGCCCTGGCCGGTGGTGTCGAGAGTATCACCATGATCGCCGAGCGTCCGCAGGATCCCAACCCTTGGGTCGTCGAACACCGCCCCAATCTGTATATGCCCATGGGAAGCACCGCCGAGGTCATTGCGCAGCGCTACCACATCGCCCGCGAGGCGCAAGACGAATACGCGCTACAGAGTCAACTGCGCACCGCTGATGCTCAACAAGCGGGGCGTTTTGCAGAGGAGTTGGCTCCGATGCGCGTGCGGCGCGGCGTGATAAATCCGCAGACTAAGAAGATTGATGGAGATGAAGAAGTATTCATTGAGCAGGACGAGTGCAACCGTGCAGATACTACGCTGGCTGGATTGGCTGCATTGCCTGTCGTATTCGACAAGAAAAGTGGTCAAGGTACGGTCACCGCTGGCAATGCATCGCAGATGTCCGATGGCAGTTCGGCCTGTCTGCTGATGTCGCGACAGCGAGCGCGGGAACTGGGCCTGCAGCCCAAAGTCGCCTATCGAGGAATGGCAGTCGCCGGTTGTGAACCGGACGAAATGGGAGTCGGGCCAATCTATGCCGTCCCCAAACTGCTCGCCAGGCATAGCTTAAAGGTGTCAGACATCGATCTTTGGGAACTGAATGAAGCCTTCGCGGTGCAGGTGCTCTACTGCCAGCAGAAGTTGGGCATCGATGGGGATAGGTTGAACGTCAACGGCGGCGCGATCGCTATTGGTCATCCCTATGGCATGACCGGTTCACGGTTGGTCGGCACGTTGGCCAACGAGATGCAGCGCCGCGGCGCGCGCTACGGCGTGGTGACGATGTGCGTGGGGGGCGGGCAGGGTGCTGCTGCGCTGTTTGAGCTTTGTAATGGTTGAACTTTGCGCTGCTTAGTGTCTTTGAACAGCTAGCCCCATGCTCAGCACAGATATTCTCCTTTGCTCAGCCCAGCTAGTTCCCTTTGCCCAGTCCAGCTAATTCCTATGCTCAGCCCGAATGTTCCCTTTGCTCAGCCCGAATGTTCTCTTTGCTCAGCCCGAATGTTCCCTTTGCTTAGCCCAGAGGGCGAAACATCCCTGCCGGTGGCGTGAGCCACCGGGTTCCGCTGATGAGTAAGCCCAGAGGGCGACACATAAACGCACCATACCAATATATATTTAATATCATGATCCACTGCATGGCCTGCCAGCATCTCCAGCTCTTCTGTGCCGCCCTCTGGGCTAAGGAGGCTTGAAGTCTTAATTACAGTCACCTCTCACATACCGCATAAACATGTCCAGAATTCGGCTTAACTTCGAACAGGTGCAGCAACTGCCAGTGACTCATAGGGCGCAGATTCCCGTCGACTATTTAGACGATATGGGACACATGAACGTGATGTGGTACACACATCTCTTCAGCGTGGCGATGGGCGGCATGTTCCAAATGATTGGCATTACACCGGAGCACGTCGAACAGCAGCAGGGCGGTTCGTTCGCGCTGGAGTGCCACATTCGCTATCTGTCCGAGGTGCGCGCCGGACAAGAAATTGCGGTCTATACGCGTATGATCGGACGCACTGCCAAACGCTATCAAGTGCTGCATGTGATGCTCAACGACCATAAGCAAGATGTGGCCGCAACCTTCGAAGCCGTAGGAGCCTATATCGATATGCGCACGCGCCGCATGGCACCCTTCCCGCCAAAGATTGCCGCGCGGATCGACGAATTGGTCGCTGAGCAACAGCAGCTTTCTTGGCCGCCTCCGCTATGTGGTATCATGAGGCCGTAAGGGTCCAGCGATGGGGATTTATTCGTCAGCGGAGTGAGCCCCTAGCAGGCCGTGCTTTAGCTCGCGCTGTTTCGTACCGTCAAACGTAATCAGTGGCGAAGGTTCGCGTGAAAGCTACGACAAGTCGCAGCAGTCCAAAGGTTGCAGCAGGCCAGGGAGTGTGGCTATGGATCAATAAATCGGCTACCATCACACGCCCCGCGCCCGCCGCCGTAGCATAACTCTCATTCTTTAGGGAAATAAATAATTGATGTCCACACTCGTGACTTACCAAATCCACTCGGACGTGGCGGTGATCACTGTCGACAATCCACCGGTCAATGCCTTCAGCCCGGAGGTCATCGACGCTGTTATGGACCGCCTGGCCGAGGCACAGCATGATGCATCGGTGCAAGCCATTGTGCTTTGTGGGGCTGGTAAAACCTTTTCGGCGGGGGCCGACATACAAGAGATCCTAAAATATGCTTCGGGCGAAAAGCCATTCGACGACAGCATCCATCGATTGATATTCGCCGCCGAGGATTCTACGAAACCTGTGGTAGCGGCCTTGCATGGGACTGCCTTGGGAGGCGCTGTTGAGCTGGCGATTGGATGTCACTACCGCATCGCCGATAGTCACGCACAGTTAGGCTTGCCGGAAGTCAAACTGGGGTTGATCCCCGGCGCGATGGGTACGCAACGGTTGCCGCGATTGTGCGGAATTCCCCTAGCTGCCGAGCTGTGCGCTACGGGGCGAATGTGTAGTGCCGAAGAAGCGCTGGCTGCGGGCATCGTCGACCGCACATGCACCGAAGACTTGCTGACCACGGCGATCGCTTTTGCCCGCGAAATGGCCGCCGGACCTAATCCTACACGCAAGACTCGTGAACTGAATGAGCGTCTGGGCCAATCGGCTGAGGATCGAGCTGCGCTGGAGCAGCTTTCACAACAAGTCGATCAGAAAGCGCGTGGCCAAATCGCACCGCACAAAGCGATCGAAGCCGTGGCCCTGGCTGCGACTCTACCTTTTGCCGAAGCGATCAAGCGTGAGAGCCAGATTTTCAAAGAGCTGCTGCTGGGCGACCAATCGCGGGCGTTGGTGCATGTTTTCTTTGGCGAGAGAGCTGTAGCAAAAATCCCAGGCTTGGCTGCAGACACACCACGCCGCGAGATTCAATCAGCGGCGATCGTTGGTGCGGGCACTATGGGCTGCGGCATCGCGCTGACCTATCTGGCGGCTGGGATCCCAGTCGTGCTCAAGGAGGTCGACGCTCAACAATTGCAGCGCGGCGTAGATTCGATCGGTAAACAGGTCGCTGGTTCGGTCCAGCGCGGCAGGATCACTCAGACCCAGGCCGACGCGTGGCTCGCGCGACTCACTCCCACGCTCGTCTATCAGGACCTGTCCCAGGCGGATGTGATCGTTGAAGCGGTGTTTGAATCGCTGCAGTTAAAACAAACGGTGTTTAAAGAGTTGGATCGAGTCGCTAAACCCTCGGCGATCTTGGCCAGCAATACATCGACGCTGGACCTCGACCAGATCGCGGCAGCAACGCGGCATCCCGAGCGAGTTATCGGGCATCACTTTTTTAGTCCGGCCAACATCATGCGTTTATTGGAGGTCGTTCGTGGAAGTGCGACCAGCGACGAAGTGATCGCGACTTCGATGGACCTGGCAAAGCGACTTGGCAAAGTCGGCGTGTTGGTAGGCAACTGCTTTGGATTTGTGGGCAACCGTATGTTCTGGCCCTATCAACGCGAATCGCAGTTCCTGCTAGAGGAAGGTGCGAGCGTGGAGCAGGTCGATCGCGTGCTGACCGACTTCGGTATGGCCATGGGGCCTCACGCGGTCATGGATCTGGCTGGCATCGACGTCGGCTGGCGCATCGACCAGGAACGCAAGCACTCGCTGCCACCGGGGCTGCGAGAACCCCTGGTCGCCAGCAAACTCTATGAAATGAATCGCTACGGGCAGAAGACCGGAGCGGGCTGGTATCGCTACGAAGGGAGGCAAGCCCTGCCGGATCCCAGCGTGCAAGCCTTGATCGAAACCACGTCGCAAGCGGCGGGCATCGATCGCCGCCAGATATCCGATGTTGAGATTCTAGAGCGAACTCTGTATGCGCTGATCAACGAAGGCGCGCGGA
>CAKQNH010000102.1 GCA_934255105.1 uncultured Pirellulaceae bacterium | reverse complement strand
TGCATCGACGAGCCTACCGACGGGCTTGTCGGCTAGGTTGAGGTTTCCGGCCATGCCTAGCAGGCTGACTAACTGCCCACGAATCGCATCGGTGCCACCCATGGAAAGCAGTTGAGCGATGAGGGCGGCCACACTGAGGTCCTTAATTTCGCCACTGCTCAGACTGAATTGATCGATCAACTTGGACAGCCCCTCCTTGAACTGTTCAGGCGTTCCACTGAAGAACGTGTTTTTGACATCGGACAGGACCTGCGAATTGTTGACGAAGCGGTCGATGGCTTTGCCCCCTTTTACAGCGTCGGTGATCTGCTGGAAGAACTCTCCGTCACCACCGACGATATCAATTTTGGCAGCCCGGAGTGCCGACCCGATCACGGCCGCCTGTTCACCGGCAATGGACTTCTGCGCATCGATAGCAGCGATCTCGATAGCCTTGTCCTTCTCCAATCGCAGTTTGAATTCTTCGTGGTCTCGGCCGACTCCATCCAGCTCTTTCATAGCGGTCGCCTTTTCGGTGATTCCCTGGGCTTCGCTCACGTACTTTTCTTTCAATACGCGAGCTTCGGCCATTCCTTGTTTCTCAATAGACGCCGCTTTGGCGTTTTGCACGTTAGCTTCGGCAATGCCTGGAGCGGCCTGTTCGGCAATCGTCGCTTCGGCCAGCAATTTGGTAGCTGCTGCCTTCTTCTCGGCGCGATCTCGATCCGCCTCGGCCTCGATGCCGATCTGCTGGGCCTTCATCTCGGCGGCTTTTCGCGCGGCCTCGGCAGCTTTGATTTCTTTCACCAGCGCCTGTTCGGCATTCATCTCGGCGGCAGTGATCTCGACCTTCTTTCGGCGGTCGGCCGCAGCGAACTCCTCGGTGTCCAAGCAGCGTTGCTGCTCTTCGATCACGGCCCGTTCGACCACGACGCGTTCGCGAATGACTTCTTGGATATTGCGGCGCTCGGTCTCAATCGCCTTTTCCTTCTCCACTTCAGCCACGCCCACCACGCGTTGGCGTTCGACGGCCTCCAGATTGCGATCGCGTTCGAGCCGTTCGAGTTCGACGGCGTCTGTGCGCTCCTTATTGCGTTTGGCGACCAGAATAGTCCGCATGCGGTTCTCTTCGGCGATACCGAGTTCTTCGTCGGTGGCGATGCGAGCGCGTTCGCCGGCCAATCGCTGCTCCTCCGAAACCTTTTTGGCAGCCGCTCGCTCGCGCGATTCGATCTCGGCGATTTCGCGAAGTTGCTTCTCGGTGGCCGAGACGCGCTGGCGTTCGAGTTCCAGGATGGCCTCTTGGGCTTCGACGTCTTGCTTCTTAAGCGTCTTCTCTCGTTCGCGAGTAAAGTAGTTCTCTTTGATTTTTTCGATCGACGTCAGCTCGGTAATCTTCTTGATACCATCGGCGTCCAGGATGTTATTTGGATTGAGCAGCTCGAGCCTGGTTTGCTCCAAATAGTCGATAGCCGCGTCGTCCAGCCGATAGCCGTTGAGGTCGGTACCGATGACTTTGAGGATTTCCTCCTTGAACTTCTCGCGTTTGTCATACAGTTCGATGAACTCAAATTGTTTGCCAACCGTTTTCAGTGCCTCGGAGAACTTGGAATCGAACAGTTCACGCAGCGTTTCTATCTGGCTAGCTCGCTTGCAGCCGATCGACTGAGCGACCTCAGCCATCTCCTCTTGCGTTTTATCGATGCGGATGAAGAACGCTACCTTGATATCGGCGCGAATATTGTCTTTGCAAATCAGCCCCTCGGCACCCTCGCGCGCGATCTCGAAACTCTTGAGTGTCAGGTCCATCTTCTCTGCATGGTGGACCACAGGCGCAACAAAAATGCCGTTGGCTGTAACGACTTGCATGCCACCCCAGCCGGTTCGCACGATGGCCTCATCGGGGCCGACCTTTTGATAAAACTTGCTCGCCACGGCCAGCAAGCCGGTGATGAGAATGATGGTAGCGATCAAGGCGACGAGCGCAATGATCGCAATCTCCGGAATTTGGGCAAGCGGCATGAGGGCGTTCATAGTTGTGGAGCCTGTGTTGGTAAAGGGTGGCGTAAGCTTCCAGCTTGCGTTTTAGGAGTGAGGCCGAATCGGCAAGCTGGAAGCTTACCTATCTTTTATACGGCAAGCTGGAAGCTTACCCCACGAATGGCAAGCTGGAAGCCTACCGCACTGTAAGCAGTCAAGGTTCATTGTCTTGCGACGATGAGGAATCTTTGGCGGTGGCTGGCGCAGTAGTGGGTGACACGATATATATGCGCCGCTTGGCATCGTAGTGCGTGATCCATACGGGTGTTCCCTGCACTAGGCTGGGGCCGTCGGTGCGGACATTCAGCAGCAGGGGCGATCCGTCCGTTTTGAATTTCACTTGCCCGAACTCAGGGGAGGCGACGCTTGAGCTAATGCGACATTCCTGACCGAGCAAACTGTGTGAGCTGAACCGTTCGGTAGCAAACCAGCCACGCATCGGCCTAGTTGCCAGCTTGGTCAGCGGAATGGCAATCATCAAATTCCTGGCGACTAACAGGCTCGACCACAACCAGCCTGGTTCGGTGAAGAAGCGTCGATCGAGGGTGGTCCAAAGGGCTGCGGAAAAAAACCACCACAGGACCGCTAACACGCCCATCCACAATACCAGTGGCACGTCTTTGAGATTGAGCCACTTGACCATCAACACGGCCAGTCCATCGCCCACACCGCTGCCAAACCCATCCACGTGCGATCCAGCGTGCGAAGCGCCGTCGGTAGGCAGATGTACGTCGGTAGGCAGATGTACGTCGGTGGGTAGATGTACGTCAGTGGGTAGATGTACGTCGGTAGGCAGATGTACGTCAGTGGGTAGATGGAGATCGACGCCTGTCCCAGGCATATGCAGGTCGACTGCGCCGAGTACGGCCAACAGATTCCACAGCAACAGCAGCCCCAGGAATAGAGTAGCGGGCAGCACGGGGCCGACGAAAAGTGTATTGATGATTTCCATGCAGGAGCTTTCCGAGTCGACTCAACTCGCTGATCCATTCGCTTCCCGCGCGAACTCTACCAGCGAATACCTGAGGAGAGCGAAGCCAAACAGCGAAAACACTGGCTGACATCTACGTGCAGACTGGTTTTGTATTCTAGTATGTGCTGGCGCGGGCTGCTGGCGAAAAACTGCAACTTTTGGGTGGTTCGTGGTCAATTTTGACGGTGATATGAAATATCGGGATTGCAAGAACTGCGGCGGCGGACCAATGTGGCTCGACGCTCCGCGTCGTCGGGCGGACCACGCTCTATTAGTCGTGGATCGCTCCGCCGATCCTTGCTCTATTAGTCGTGGATCGCTCCGCCGATCCTTGCTTCTGATAATTGAAAGAAGAGCACCTACTCGGTGAGGCTTTTTACATCTGAAAGAATTGCATCTGATCGGCGGAGCGATCAGCGACTTTCGCAACGGGCATTTGTAGACGCAGCGAAGCAGGCATCGCGACCTGTTTAAGATCCAGCAGAAAGCCAAGCCCAGGCGGCGAAAAATCTTTTCGCACGGCGGTCCAGAATCGGCTAGGATAAGCGTTTCACCAAACAATTACTACTTGGATCACAATGGAGCACCCTGCCATGCCTATGATACTGGTAGCCGAATTCGCCAGACATTGGACTTCGCATGGTTTGTCGAACGTCTGCATGTTGGCGTTGTTGCTGGTTTCGACCACCACCAGCGCAGCCGAGCCATTGCGTCCATGGAATGAGAACGCTTGGTATTGGAGTTACCATGGCCAGCCGCTGCTGCTGCTCGGAGGGAGCGATGATGACAATCTGTTTCAGTGGTCCGAAGAAAAGCTCATCCCGCAACTCGATCGCTTAGCCGCCGCCGGTGGTAATGTGATTCGCAACACCATGAGCGACCGCAAGGACACAGGTCTGGAAGTCTATCCTTTTCAACGGCTCGACAACGGCAAGTATGATCTCAACGTATGGAACGACGAATACTGGGTGCGTTTCGAGCGCATGCTTTCGGAGACCGCAAAACGCAACATCATGGTTCAGATCGAGATTTGGGATCGCTTTGACTACGTCGACCAGGACGAAGGGCGCTGGCAGATCCATCCCTACAACCCACGCAACAATGTGAACTACGACTATGACCAGTCGCATTTTGCTAAGGACTACCCAGACCACCCGGGTGCCAACAAGCAGCCTTTTTTCTTTACGACGCCAAAGCAGAGAAACAACAAAGTTGTTCTCGGCTATCAACAGCGCTTCGTCGACAAGCTGCTCGAGCACTCGCTGCGCTACGACCACGTGCTGTATTGCATGGACAATGAAACCAATGGTGATGAAGAATGGAGTCGCTACTGGGCGCAGTTTGTCAAGCAGCGGGCTGCGAAGAGTGGCAAGACTGTCTATGTCACCGAGATGTGGGACGACTGGAATTTGGCCGCCGACCGTCACAAACGGACCTTCGATCATCCCGAACTCTACGACTTCGTGGATGTCTCTCAAAACAACCACAACTCGGGGCAGAAGCATTGGGACAATTTTTTGCACGTGCGGCAGGCGTTAGCTGGTCAGCCACGACCGATGAATACAACCAAGACCTACGGTGCCGATGGCAATAAGTTCGGTCACACGGACCAAGACGCCATCGAACGCATTTGGAGGCACCTTTTGGCGGGCGCTGCGTCGATGCGCTTTCATCGACCTGTTTCGGGTATGGGGCTGAACGACAAGGCCGTGGCTTGCATACGAGCGGCTCGAAAACTTGAAAGCTTTGTGCCACTCTGGTCCGTGCAGGCTGCCAATGAACTACTTTCGGATCGAGAAGCCAATGAAGCCTACCTGGCCGCTGACAAGGGACGAGCGTATTTAATCTATTTCCCATCCGGCGGCGAGGTTCGAATCGATCTGACCGATGCGAAAGGGGAGTTGACCGCACATTGGATCAACATCGACAGCGGCGAACTAGGGCCACAAAAAACTATTCAAGGCGGAGGCCAGCGGGAGCTTTCTCCCCCAGGAAAGGAAAACTGGGCCGCTGCAATCGTAGCTTCCAAAACACCCGCTGGACCATAGTCGTGGATCGCTCCGCCGATCCTTGCTTATTAGTCGTGGATCGCTCCGCCGATCCTTGCTTCTAATAATTGAAAGAAGAGCACGTGCTCGGTGACGCTTTTTATAACCGAAAGAGTTGCATCAGATCGGCGGAGCGATCAGCGACTTTGGGAAAGCTAACATTCCTTCGCATCCACCACCGCTAGTTTCAGCGTTAGAGCCTCGCGAATCATTGCCTCGCGAATCATTGCCCAGGACTCGCTATCAGCGGTGCGATGCTCAAGTCAGCGAACTGCGCAGTGCCCTGCGCTACAGCCAACTCGAGATACGAGAGTTCGGCAAGCGTGCGTTAGTCGCTGCATTACGATCTGCTTAAGACTGCTCCCTTCAAGCGGCGCGCGGCCGACGAACATGTGCCAGGCGGTGGCCCCTAGAGCGAAGATGTCTGCGGCATGATCGATATCATCGGACTCTAATTGTTCCGGTGCCATATAGGTCGGGCTGCCGATATGAACGCTAAGCGATGTCAGCCGCGGTTGTCCCGATTGCTGATCATCTCCCAGAATCGACAAACCGAAGTCAGCGATTTTGACCATCGGGATTCCTGCAGGTAGTGCAAATCCGTCAGGAGGATTGACCAACAGTAAGTTGGCCGGTTTGATATCGCGGTGAATGATGTTCGCTTTGGATGCATGCGCTAGACCGATGGCGGCTTGGCGAATGATCTGCCACACCAACGTTTCAGGCAGTGCGCCATGATGCTCAATCAAAGCTTGCACATCGCGGCCTTGAACCAACTCCATGGCCAGAAAGAGACGTCCTGCATGTCGCCCAAAATCGAAGGCGGTCACGATGTGCGGATGGATGACGCGGGCCAGAACTTGCGCTTCATTCTCGAAACGTGCGGCGGCCACAGCAGTCCCCATGTGGCTCAACAAGATTGTTTTCAGGGCTACTTCGCGGTTTAGACTCAATTGCCGTGCACGATAGACGACTCCCATCCCGCCGCGTCCAATGAGCTCCAGCACTTCGTAGCCAGGGATGCTGTCGCGAGGCGCTAGCAAGGTCTTGATGATATCTACGTCTGCTGCGGTCAACTTTTCTTGCTCGAGCGCGATTTGCCAGGGGGCGACCTGCCGCTCTGAGGACAGCTCAACGATCGCGCTCACATCTTCGCCTGACAGGCCACCCAGCGATCGCGCGTACTTGGCGAAGATATCCTCGACTGGTGCTGGTGAATCCAAAGGCATCCTCTGCGTCTTCCTGCTACCGTGGTTGATTGATACGGTCAAGCTGTTCTAGCAATGCCTGCACACTCGGGCGATCGCTCATCGATTGTCCAACGTAGCCGAATCGCAGTTGCCCTTGGGAATCAAAGATGTAGCTAGCCGGTTTGGACAAGTCGTCGCGGATACCCAGCGCATCGACCACCATCAGGGCGACGTCCAACACGATGGGAAATGGGAAGTCATCGCTGGTCTTACCCTTGCCCTGGACTTTGGCGGCAAAGTTCTGAAGCTCGTTGGCATCTGACGAACGAGCCACGGGGAAGATCACGACCACCTCCGTATTGCGTTCCTGGAACTTGGCATAGTTGGCGACGAGCCGCGAGGTTTGCGTGGAGCAGTAAATGCAAAACGACTTGCCCCCTGCTGCCTCAGCACTATCAGCATCATCTGCGGTGGTGGGAAGACTCCCAACCAAACCTCGCGAAACAACCAACAGAACATTTTTGCCCTCTGCTAGATCGCTGATCTTGACGGATGAACCGTCGGATCGGGTCAGCGTTAGATTGGCAATTTGCGATGCATCAGGCTGCGCATTGCTTTGGACCGAGTCGGGGAATTGGACCAAATCCCCATAATCCCCCTGTAGCGTCGGCTGCGTACAGCCGCTCGGAACGATCGCAACTGTTATCAGGCTCAGGATCACGCGGAGGAATTTGCTTAGGAGGTGGTGCATAACCTTTTAGCATACCGTCGTGGGGCATCCTTGGCACCCTATCTGAGCGGACGGCAAACGCCGCCGCCCTGGACGTGCCATACACATTTCTCCCCCATATTTTGTAAAATACTTCCGCCCAGCGGGATGCGGTCGCCCCGTTGCTTGGTTGTTCCGCGCACTCACGAAAGAGGTTAGTTCTATGAGAGTTCGTCTGGCGGCTTTTTTTCTAACGGCTTTCTTTCTTGCGCATCCACCGATGGATTGCACTGCTGCTGATTCATTGAAGGTTGTTTCAGATTTCGAAGGTGCGTCAGTGCGGGTGTTGGAAATTGATCAGGCAGCACGCAGTATCAGTTTTATGCCCGGAGGTGATCCACAGCGTGGATGGCCGTGTTGGTGGTACTTTCGAATCGATGGAATCACTCCGGGGGAGACCATCACGCTAAAGATTCAGGGTTCAATGGCGGCGGTAGGCAGTCAACAGCCATTGTCGGCGGGGTGGGCCATGCCCAAGCGTGCGACCTACGCAACCGACGGTGAGACCTGGCTACACAGCGACAAAGGTGAGCGCCGGGACGAGTGGATGGTCTATACGCTCAATCCCGATGCACCGTCGGTGTACGTGGCTTGGGGGCCACCGTACACGCCGTCTACGGCAGCGAAATTTGTACGCGACATGGGTGAGCGATCTCCGTACGCGGAAGCCGAGGAGTTGTGCCGCTCCCGAGAAGGCCGGGCGGTACCGATGCTGCATGTGATGGAAGGCGATCGAGACCGTGCGGAGCGTTTTGGAGTTTGGGTCCAAGCGCGCCAGCACGCATGGGAGAGTGGTTCAAGCTGGGTGGCGCAAGGCTTCGGAGAATGGGTGATCAGCGATGATGACAAAGCGGTGTGGCTGCGGCGTCACGCAGAGATCTTTCTCGTTCCGATCATGGATATCGATAACGCCGCAACCGGCAATGGGGGCAAGAATGCGATCCCTCACGATCACAATCGCGACTGGTCGGAGCAACCCCATTGGAATGAAGTGACCGCCGCGCAGGGCAAGCTGCGCAGGTTGATCGACGAAGACAGAATGGATATTTTTCTGGATCTGCACAACCCCGCACCCGGCGATCCGACGTTCTTCTACGTCCTGCCGCGCGACATGCTGCGTGAGCCGATGCTCAGCTTGCGCGATCGCTTCATCGATAGTGCCTATTCAAAAATCAGCGAAATTCGTCCCATAATGCCAATGAGCAAGACTCCCAAGGAAACGGGACCGAGTTACCACCCGCTATGGAAACAGATGAGCGGCGCTTGGGTCACAGTGAACGGAAACCCGCATACGGTGAGTCTATGCCTGGAGACCGCTTGGAATTCTGCAAACAGCACGACATCGGGCTATAGGGCGGTCGGCGCAGGACTTGCCGCTGCGGTTCAGGAACAGCTCTTCGAACGCTTCGAAAAACAATGAAGCAACTTCGGCATCGACAGTACCCCTTCTTGCGACGCTTGAACCCCAGAATAGCAAGTGGGCTATTAGGTGCTCTAAGTGAATCTGAAGATTTCGCAAACTATTGTCCGAATCGGATCTCCTTAGTATCAAAACGCCTTATCCAGTAGTATACTTTAGTGCTCCAAACACCCATTTGGGGCGCACATCAACTCCTTATTTTTTCCTCATTTCCAGTCACTCACTAAAGAACAGGTGTATCAGATGGTCAAGTCATCGATTGCACGGCGCGGTTTCACACTCGTTGAACTGCTGGTTGTTATCGCGATCATTGGGGTTCTAGTTGGATTGTTGCTTCCGGCCGTCCAGGCGGCCCGCGAGGCCGCGCGACGCATGCAGTGCTCGAACAACCTAAAGCAGATTGGGCTAGCACTTCACAACTACCACGACACGTATTCTGCCTTGCCCGCCGGCAGCAACGGGACGGTGAATGGGGCTGGTACGTTCTATGGACATGGCTGGACGTGGCAGGCCAGCATACTGCCGCAACTTGAGCAATCCACGCTCTATAGCGCGATTCAAGGGCCCGACGGCTTCGGCAACGAGTTGGGCAGCCAGAGCTCGGGGAAGCCCTTGATCGTTAAAGCAACTGTCCTTTCGGTTTTCTGGTGTCCTTCGCAGCCGGATGTCAGCGGCGGCTCTGCGAAAAACGGCTACCAATCATCCAACTATAACGGCAACATGGGAACTCGCATCGGCAATGGAAATGACAACTGCATTTGCACAGGCATTGCGACCACCACCGACATGCGGACAAAGGATTGGGGCTGCATGAACGGCAACGGAATTTTTTACGTTCAGAGTAGAACTCGCTTCGGTGATGTTATAGACGGACTTTCCAACACGCTCTTCGTGAGCGAGGTCGGCGACTCGGGCGGGAACCTACTGGGGATCTTCAGTGCCGGTAGCGATCGCCGCTCCATGTTCTCCACTGGCGCTGACGCCAATCCGCCTGAGGAGATGACGGAATACTTAATCGCTGCGGAAAGCAACGATCCGATCAACGGCGGCTCTGAAGAGGCGGCTGGTAGCTGGCATACAGGCGGAGCTCAGTTCGTTCTAGGCGACGGTAGCGTCCGCTTCCTATCAGAGAACATGGACATGAAGACCTACCAGGCAGTCAGCACCCGCGCCGGCGGCGAAGTCATCGGCGAGTTGTAAGCTGAATTGAAATTTCAACATCTTCCAATCTGTATTTAAGAGTTATTCTGTGAAGACGATTCAAATTTGTGGCTTGGTGGTAGCCTTGTCGGTGTTGCTGCTGAGTCTGCCGGGCTGCGGAGGATCGGGTGATCAGCCTGAACTGGGGCAGGTGAGCGGCACGGTCACGCTCGACGGTAAGCCGCTCAGCGGAGTGGCGGTGGTCTTCCAACCCGACAACGGTCGCCCTGCCCGTGGCATGACGAATGCCGAAGGCAAATACGAACTGACGTACATTCGTGACACTCGAGGAACCAAGGTCGGCCGCAACCGCGTAGAGATCGCCCCGAGCGAAGAGGGTGGAGAGGACGAAGACGCTGGCGAGCTTGAGGACCCTGACAGCCCACAGGCTAAGAAGCCGGTCAATGCTCGCAGGCCTGCTGTCCCGGCGCGGTACAACACGAAGAGCGAGCTAGAAGCGGATGTGAAGCCAGGTAAGAACACGTTTGACTTCGACCTCAAATCGTAAGGCCAATGACAGGCTGGGATTATTGAGGACAGGAAAATAATAGTAGCCGGTCACGCCTTAGTCGTTGATCGCTCCGCCGATCATTGCTC
>CAKQNH010000101.1 GCA_934255105.1 uncultured Pirellulaceae bacterium | reverse complement strand
CAGGCGCTTCGACCGGCAACGAATTCTCGGTGTCGCGCCAATGCCTAAGAAACTCCTCCAGCTCCTGCGATGAAGGCTCTCGCGACAGCGCTAATTGAAAACACAGCACGATCGCATCGCCGTCGGTGCGGGTTTCCTTCAGTGCTCGTGCCGCCAGAGTCAGCGCGCGGGCCTGCGTGTTCTGGCCGTTCAATAGACTGAAGACCTGCGGCGTGACGATTGAGGCTTCGCGCTTCTCACACGAGAAGTCAGGCGACGGTGTATTGAATACCTCCAGCAACGGGTCGATCAGGCCACGAAGCTTGAGCACATAGATCGAGCGACGGTTTCGTTGCTGGGGAAGTGGGTTAGGCGTCCACGCAGCCGCAAATGTTCCCATCACCTGTCGCGGCTGCAGAGCGACCTCCTGATTGATTACGGGACGACATGGGATGCCGCCAATCGCCGGGTTTAGCTCCCCCGTCAACGCCAGCATTGAATCGCGCAACTCTTCGGCGCTCAAGCGTCGTGGTTTGAAACAGGCGTAGCTGCTTCCTTCGGGGTCGAGTTCGCGCAGCAACTCCGGTTCAGGATGCCGGGTTGAACGACAGTACGCATCCGACGCCATGATCCGTCGATGCATGGCTTTGATCGACCAGAGGTCATCGACGAACGTAGCGGCCAGCCAGTCGAGCAATTGTGGATGGGTTGGTCGCTTGCCCGTCGATCCAAAGTTATTAGGATTACCAGCAATTGGATCACCATAGTGCCACAGCCAGAGGCGATTCACGATCACTCGAGTGGTCAGCGGGTTACTCGGACTCGCGACCCAGTTGGCGAAAGCGGTACGACGTCCTTCAACTGACTCGGGAATCGTGGCGGCAACTTGGTCATCGATCACGCTCAGGGTCCCTGGCGACACCGGCTGACCGGGTGAAAAGGGATCGCCGCCGGTCAGGATAGCCGTCTGCTCCAACTCCCCCTGCTTCAAGCGCTCGTTAGGAACTCGCGTTGGAGCGACGACGGCCGTGACACTCTTCGTCCGCCCGTTGTACACAGCCAGCGCATAAGGTTCGTAGCGGTCGAACTCCCACTGCAGTCGTTGAAGTCCTTTATTCGCGACTCGGTCACGTCCGAACTGCTCGGGCGTGAAGCCGACCAATTTCGGCGGATAATCGCTCTCCGCGACGCCGGCCTTGCTGAGCGCGGACCTAGCAGCATCGAAGAGTTTTTGGTTGCCGCTGTTGGCTTTGGCATTCTCGATTGCCTCATCCCATCTCGCCGACGAGATCCCCTTGTCGCGATACCATTGTTGAGCATTCTTCAACAGAGCGCGATCGAGTTCTGCCAGCGTCTGCTCGTGCGAATTCCTAATTTCATCCACATACGACCGCTCGTCGAACCCAGCCTTGTTTTCACTGTCTAAGAAGCCAGCTTTGCGCTCCGCCAACTGCGTCGTGCCGAAGACGGCTTGAATCGAGTAATAATCTTTCGTGGGAACCGGATCGAACTTGTGGTCGTGGCATCGGGCACACTGCAGCGGATGAGCCAGGAATGTTTCACCGACACTGTTGGTGACGTCGTCCAGAAACCTCTGGCGGGCGACTTTAGCGACCTCCATGCCGGTCAGTTCCCACGGCCCCATTCGCAGGAAGCCCGTGGCAATGATCTTTTCCGGGTCGCTAGGATCGATTTCATCGCCGGCAATCTGTTCGCATACAAATTGATCGTAGGGCTTGTCGTCATTGAATGATCGAACCACGTAGTCGCGATACCGCCATGCATTGCCTCGCTCGAAGTCATTGGCAAAACCAGATGAATCGGCGTAGCGAACGACGTCCAGCCAGTGCTGCGCCATGCGTTCACCATAGTGTGGTGAATCCAACAATCGATCGATGATACGAGCAAACGCAGGGCGCTCCGCTTGCGGATCTGCCAGAAACGCTTCGACCTCTTGAGGCGTTGGAGGCAGCCCAGTCGAATCAACGTCCTGCGATCAGCCCTCGGTGCGACGGCCAATCCATCTGGCAGGCTTTGCTCGATCAGCCAATCGATCGGATTGAAATCCTTTGCATTTCCTGCATCCCCTGCTCTGCTTGCGAGCGGAGCGGGTGCGGTTGGAGACGCCTCTGCTGTAGACTGCGAGGTCGCCTCTACCCGTGGAAGAGTGAAGTCCTTGCTAACCGGTTGGTACGCCCACAGTCCAGCGGTATCGTATCGGCGGTTGGTCCATTTTTCGTCCAAACCACCTGACGTCTTGACGCTGTTGCCGTCTTCAGCCGACCACATGCCATGGTATTCCGTTTCGATCTCGTTGATGCGTTCGGCACTGGGCCAGGCTGCGCCTGACGCGATCCAATCTCGCAGCCAACTGAGTTGCTCCGCAGACAATTGCTCCGCTTCTTTCGGCGGCATCTCGGACCAATCATCGCTCTGCCGCGTGGCTGCCAGGTACAGGGGGCTCAGGTCTGGCTTGCCAGCTACGATCGAAGGTTCGCCACTCTCTCCGCCCCCTAACAATTTCGCCAACGACCTTACGTCCAGCGAGCCTTCGAGCGCATCGGGATCGCTCCCGTGACAGCCAAGACACTTTTCACGCAGCAGTGGTTCGACGCGTCGCGCGAACAGAATCTCAGAATCGGTCGAAGTCGACTCGATCGACGATTCCTGAGCGCGGGATTCGGTATTGAAAATCGGACTCAGATTCAAGCCCGACGCGCAAGCGAGTGAACACGCCAATGCCCAGCGAACCCAGGGGCCCGCGCCGCCCGCTGGCAAACGATGCTTAAGATGCTTGTCTTGCATGCGAACAAACTCCCGAGTACCTCAGGATAGCCCTTAGCCGTCGAAGGTTGGGGGCTGTAATGGATTCCAATTTGAGCCAACTGCATTACCAATCCCTACATTACCATTGCCGGCCAAACCGCTCCAGGTGCGGGCTGGTGTAATTATTGATAAATTGGCACCACGAACCTCCTAATTAAACTTGGCACCACAACTCGAGCATCGACTTATGTTTAAAACTTCGCAATTACTTCCGTCTGCGTTGACACCGATGAACTCCTCTGGGCGAACCGAGTACTGTCCGCGTGGCATGGTCGAGTGCGTATTGTTACTAGCGGTGATTGTGGGAAACGCGGGTGGAGTAGGCGACACACATGTGTATGCTGCAGACCTGCCCGCGAGCACCGCTACGACTGCGGAGCTGGCTGCTGCGGAGCTGGCTGCTGCGGCTCGGGGCGTAGAACGGGTCGCCGCACATCGTGGAGCGATGTTGGATCGTCCTGAAAACACCGTCGCAGCTATCGAGCGGGCTATCGAAGCTGGAGCCACGGCGGTCGAAATCGACATCCGCACATCACGCGATGGCACGCTCGTGCTGATGCACGATGCCAAGGTTGACCGCACGACCAATGGCACCGGACGTGTCAGCGACCTGAGCTGGGATGAATTGGCGGCGCTCGATGCCGGCAGTTGGTTCAGCCCCAAGTACGCTGCGGAACGAGTACCGTCGCTGGAGCAAATACTGAAGCTCTGCCGTGGACGCATTGACGTTCAATTGGACCTGAAGGAAGACGGTGAAGCGTATGCAGATCGAATCGCAGCCTGCGTGAAAGCCCACGGCGAGCCGACGCGGATGATGGTGGCGGTGCGAAGCGTGGAACAAGCACAACAGGTCAAAAAGCGGCTACCCGAAGTGAGCACACTCATCTTCCTGCGCAAGAAAAAAAACCTCGATTCGTTTTTAGCAGCCAAAGTGGATTTCCTGCGGCCTCAGCTTGCATGGATCGAAGAAGATCCTGAATTGCTGACGAAGATTCGCGATGGTGGTGCCAAAATTCATTTCGACGCTACCACGGGAACAGCGGAAAAAGTTCTGCCTCTACTCAAATACCATCCAGAATCACTGCTGTGTGATGATCCAGCTCAATTGCTCAAAACGCTCACTCAACTGCAGAAGAAAGATTCCGAGTGATCGAGGGCTAAACTTATTTGTGGGTTGATGGCACGAGGGTTGCACTTGTGGACGACGGTCGAAAGTCGTGCGAGACGTTAGCACAGGGACAATACACATGCCCCATTTACCGATAAGAATTTATTCATAAGGTTGGGCAAGGCCGAATTTTGAAAGCGATCTTCAATGAGCTCGGGTGACTACGGCGAGTGGTTTCGCCACTCGATCTCGTCCATCGACGATTTTTTCGACGTGCGCTGGCGGAGCATGAAGCAGCGGATGGGCTGGGACGGCATTCCGCGCATTCAACCCTATATTGGATTCGCCAACGACGAGTTGGCTTGGTTTCACGGTCGCGTGCTAACCAACCCGCCGAAAGACCTACCATGCGAAGGCGACAGTTGGTGGGACAATTTGCTGCAGACCTACCAGCGTTTTGCCAGCGACGAAGTGGTGGGAGTCGACGTCGACATCGATTTTGCTGGCCGGCGGCACCGCGTGACGACCGATGGCGAGGGATATTTCCACCTGGAAACCGCCAATACGCCAGACGTGCGCGGAAGGCAACCCTGGCAATCGATCGCGATGCGGATCGTTAATAACGCGAAGATTTCACCCGATGAATCCGCCACGTTTTCCAAAATGCTGACGCCCCCGAAGGCTGCCAAGTTCGGTATCATCAGCGACATTGATGACACGGTGTTGCATACCGGGATCACCGGGCTGACTGCTGCCGCGCGCTTAACGTTCCTGCACAACGCGCGGACGCGGAAACCGCTGCCGGGAGTTGCGGCGCTCTACCACGCCTTACAGAAAGGCACGAGCCCTGCGACTCCGCAGCAGAATCCCATCTTTTACATTTCCAGTTCACCATGGAATTTGTTCGATCTGCTGGAGGACTTTTTCGACCTGAATGACATACCTGCAGGACCTATTTTGCTTCGCGATTTGGGCTTTGATCGGAACAAATTTCTGAAGGAAGGGCACGAGCATAAGCTGGAAAAGGCGTTTCGAGTCATGTCGGCGTTTCCGGACCTGCCTTTCGTATTGTTGGGCGACTCCGGTCAAGAGGATGCACGATTGTATGCCGAAGCCGCAAAGCACAGACCAGGACAAATCTTAGCGATCTTTATTCGAGACGTTGACCCTGACGAAACCAGCCGGCATGACGCACGGGTGCAAAAGTCGATAGCAACTGCGGTGGGCCATGGCGTGCCGATGCACCTGATTGCCGATAGCCGAATTGCCGCCGACATCGCCCTCTCCTTGGGACTGATTGCAGCCGAGAGCCTGTCAAGCATTGAAGCTGCCACCCGTGCAGATTATCGCCGCCCGGAGCCAACTATTTGACGAGCAACCGATCACCAAAGCTCAAGCCGCTTGCTTAAAATCTACCATGCCACGCCAACTATCGTTTTGGATACTGCTCGCGTTGATCATCGCTGTCGGAGTCTTCTTCTGGCAGGTGATCCGTCCGTTCATGCTGGCAATTTTCATGGCGCTGGTGTTGGCCGTCCTTTTTTCGCCAATGCATCAGTGGTTGACGCGTCGGCTCGGTTCTCGCCATCGGATAGCCGCTGCGTGCTCGACCCTGATCGTGCTTCTGCTCGTGATGTTGCCGATCAGCTTCACCATGTTGATGGCTGGTACGCAATTGCTAAGTGTTGGAAAAGACGTCGTTACCTGGCTAGACGATCGGTCAGCTCAAGACTTGCAAGAAATAGTCGACGAGGTGAGCCAGACAAATGTTGGTCGGACGATCCAAGATGTCTACTCGCGCATCTCTCAAGAACAACGCGAACAAATTCATGTTTCAGCAACGCGACTTGCTGAGTCGGCCACCACCGAACTCGTCAATAAAACGCGTGGGTTTTTGTCAAACATTTTCATGTTCGTCGTTGGATCCGCCGTCATGATTCTGTCGTTGTACTACTTCCTTGCCGATCGCGATGTTTTCCTGCGCGAACTCCATCGGCTGTTACCATTGGAGGTGCGTGAAGAGCGATTGTTGGAGGACAAGTTTCAGAGCGTCTGCCGAGGCGTTGTGCTGGGAACCATTGTCGCGGGAGTCGTGCAAGCAGCTCTCAATGGAGCCGTGTTAGCCATAATCGGTGTGCCACAGCTGTGGTTGCTGATCGTGTTAACGATGTTCTTTTCGTTTATCCCGTTTTTGGGTTCAGCTGTGATCTGGTTTCCGATCTCGTTGTTCTTGATCGTTAACCAGCACTATACCGCTGGTATCGGTCTAATGATTTTTGGAGCTGCAGTGATATCGACATCTGATAACTTGGTCAGAGCCTATGTGCTGGGGAGTCAGGCCCGATTGCACCCATTGGTCGCCCTGGTGACGGCACTCGGCGCGATTCAAGTCGTCGGCCTGTGGGGCATCTTCATCGGTCCGATGGTCGCGGCGTTCTTATATGCACTGCTAAACATGGTGCAAGAACGGATCGACAAGACAAAAGTGGCGTAGGCCCGGCTAATCGCTCCAGCAACGACGAACCGGCCCATCATCCATGTCCGCTTCACGCCACCGGTGCTGCCTGGAGGACCCCCCCATTTTACAATAAATGCCTATCTAAAGTCGCTGTGCAAAGCAAAATTGGCATGCAACTCGCAGTGCTCTGACTACTTGTCACCATGTTTCGCGGCGGCTAGCCTTACCGTTGCATATGGTTTCGCGACAATCTACTTAAACGCTGCAATGTTTTCGTGGCCACAATTGATCGCTTATCCGATCGCGGGAATAGCCCTCTATCGCGTCGCTTCTTTCATGCACGAGATCGTGCATTTTCGATCTGGCGAATTGCAGACGTTTCGACTTGTCTGGGACGTGCTGGCAGGCATTCCGATGTTGACGCCCTCGTTCTTCTATCTGAGCCATTGCGATCACCACAACACTCGCCACTATGGCACAGAGCATGATGGAGAGTACTTGCCCCTGGGAACTGGTTCACGGGGCAAGATCGTATTGTTTCTGAGTCAAATCTTTCTACAACCCATCCTGGTGACCTTGCGGTTTCTGCTTGCACCGTTGTCATTTTTACACCCTACACTTCGCCGCTGGACGTTGGAACATGCTTCGTCTTTTGTGATCGACTTTGGCTACCGTCGGCCGATCCCCGCTGATGCAGCATTGAGCAAATGGGCATGGATGGATTTGGCGTGCAGCCTGCGCGCCTGGGCGATTTTCGTTTGCATTTTGGTCGGCATCACCCAATGGACGCGCATCCCGCAACTGTATTCCCTCGCCGCACTTGCACTTGGGTTGAACCACATTCGCACTTTGGCAGCCCATCGCTATGTCAACCCAGGACACTCGGTCTCTCATGCCGAACAAGTTTTGGATTCGACGAACGTGACCGGCATTCCTGTGCTATCCGAGCTCTTGTTTCCGCTGGGGATGCGATACCACGGACTGCATCATTTATTCCCGCGCTTGCCCTATCACAATCTTGGGATCGCTCATCGCCGTTTGATGGCACGCTTGCCGATTGATTCGCCCTATCGAGCAACAGTTTACCCAACGTGGCTGTCGGTGGTTCGAGAACTATTGCGCAAACCAGCGGAGCGTGCATCGCTCCGAACGTAATGGCCCGATTCGACATCTGCGCGGTTTTGCTCGCTCGAAACTAGGTTATCATAGGGCCGTCGTTGGCTTCGCAACCCCAGGTGGGTTCACCTATGATGTGAACCTATCATTTTGCTTCAATTTTTGCGTTGAACCGTTTTTTACGCTGAGCCGTTCAGGGCCAGTTTGAAATCAAGCCGCCATGTCAATCCGTTGGCAACGCCGGTTCGCCTAAAGTACAGTATCGGATTGACATGAGAATTACCAGGTTGGAAACCGTCATCCCCCGCGACGTCATGCCGGGGCTGCTGGCACTACGAATCCATACGGACGCAGGCCATATTGGCCACGGTGAGACGTATTATGTTCCGGAAGCCGTGGCAGCGATGATTCATGATTGGATGGCCCATCGACTGTTGGGGGCTAATCCGCTGGAGATCGAGAGCCACTGGCGTTTTCTCTACGAGCGGACTACCAACTTCGGCTCGCGTGGTTGTGAGCTGCGCGCGATTTCTGCAATCGACTTGGCGCTGTGGGATATCCTGGGTCAGGTGTGCGATCAGCCCGTCTGGCAACTGCTCGGGGGCAGGACCCAGGACAGAATTCCCGTCTACAATAGCAGCGCCGGCCCCAGCTACGCCGTAGGCACCAAAGAGCCGCGAGACTCTCATGTGTGGCCCGGCCATGGTTGCGTGGGACAGGAAGGGCCTCTGAACGACTACTGGTCCGTCGTCAATCGACCCGTCGAATACGCCCAGGAATTGATCGACGAGGGATATCGAGCGTTGAAGATGTGGACGCTGGACTTCGCCGCGCACAAGCGCGGCGGCCCTCTCTATCTATCCAAGGAGGATCTGGAAGTCGGGCTGCGCCCCATGCGCGCTATACGAGATGCCTTCGGCGATCAGATTGAGATCATGCTAGACGGACACGGATTCTTTCAACTGCCCGCCGCAGTTCGCATCGCCAAGGCCATGCGTGAGATCGACCCGCTGTGGCTGGAAGATGTCATCCGGACGGATTGCGTGGATACCCTGGCAGATTTTCGACGGCAAGCCGATGTGCCGCTGGCTGTCAGTGAGATGATGATCGGTATGGAAGATTATCGCCTAGTTCTGGAGAAGCGTGCTGCGGATTACATCATGATTGATCCGACTTGGGTGGGAGGTATTTCGCAGACCCTGCGCATTTGCAATATGGCCCAGAGCTATAATGTGCCGGTCGTGATGCACGACTGTACCGGCCCGTTGACACTCCTGTCTGGAATGCACGTCGCTACCGCAGCGGCGAATGTCGCCTGGCAGGAAACCGTCAGAGCGCAAATCCGGATGCTCTATCCCAAGCTGATTGCCGGAACGATTCAGGTTGAAGCAGGCTATGCGCATGCCTCTAGTGAACCGGGGCTCGGAGTTCGCTGGCTGCCGCAGCTTTTTGAAGGGAGCGCCTATCAGCATCGGGTCAGCGAAGCGGGACGTTGACGACTCGCCTCGAAAACAGAGTAGTGTGAATCGATAAGTCGCAAGCGGATTCCTGATCGTTATTCGCATCGACTGGCGCAATTCGTGAACTTATGCGTGGATGCTCACCTGCGGCCGGGTGGGAGCATCTTATTCTTCCTGTCACCCATTTCCCTGTCAAAATCCACTCGTCTTTTTTTGACAGGAAGATGGGTGGCAGGAAAACTAGCGAACCCCACGCAAAACCCTCAGCCCGGTCGATGCCGCAGTCGAGCCATTGGCAGCTCCAGCTTACCGCATACCATTACAACGCTGCCTACCGCTTTTGGTTCAGTTTGTTGAGCGTTTCGCTTGCAGCCGATTGAACTTGAGCGTCAGCTTGCATATGCACACGGCGGTCTGACCAGTCGAATGAATACGACGGCTCGACGCCCGATGCTCGCGTGGCAGCCTCAATTGCAGCGTACGCTTGGGGATCGTTGAGCTCAGATAACTCTTTGATTGCATGCAGCCGTTTGGCACAATCCCCGCTTTTCAACTGTTCCAGATCGTAGTCGCGTCGCTTCTCAGTAAAGTCGACCACCAGTACGAACGTTTCGCCACCGTTTTCGAAAGGGAAAGTGGGAGGAGCTTCGATCCCGCTCCTGCTGAAGTGAGGTGACGTTTTGCGCCGCGTCACAGCCTTGGATGCTCGCGCATCGATATGTGCCCGGATCGAATCCACCAGCGACGATTCAGTCAGGTGAACTTTCCCGTATTGATCGACGCCATAAAAAACATCATGGAGTGTCGGAGAATCAATCGGGTACCTGCCCATCTCTACACTCTGCCATAACTCTTGGTTGTCACCGATAAAAAGAAGACGCACCGTTCCGCGCGTAGGCGGTCCATAGTAATGGTACCCATCAAAGGCAGGAGTTTTCAGCGGCCACGTCACCGCACTGGCGTCTCCCTTAATTGTAGCCAGTACCTTCCCGTTTGAATCCTGCTCTTTTTCGTCGAATGTCGCAACGCAAATCACGCGGCTGTGATCAACAAGCCATTCCGTTGTTCGGATCATGTATTGGTTTAGGTCTGCATGAGCAGCTCGTAACGTGCAAAGGCACAGCAAAGGCAGTAGCAACAAGCGTACAGTCATAGGGGCTCCCGATTCGTCTCATCGCCAGTCGGAGTGCGATCCATTTGTTATTCGCAGTCATGGTGTCACTACCGTCGGTTTAAGTAACAGTAGCGGTGACGGCGGTTCCGCAGCCGGACGAG
>CAKQNH010000100.1 GCA_934255105.1 uncultured Pirellulaceae bacterium | reverse complement strand
GTTTCAGCGACCAGGGTCAAACGCGGTTGCAACTTCAGAGAACATTTTGAAGCTGATGGATGAGCTCAGCAAAACCTTCCCGTCGGGGATCCAGCACGCGGTTGCCTACAACCCAACTCAGTTCGTTTCACAGTCGATCGACGAAGTCATCAAGACTCTCTTCGAAGCGACGGTGTTAGTGGTCTTAACGGTCTTCCTGTTCTTACAGAAATGGCGCTCGACGATCATTCCAGTCGTTGCGATTCCCGTTTCGTTGATCGGGACCTTCGCTGCGCTGCTGGCAATGGGTTTCAGTTTGAACAATCTATCGCTCTTCGGGTTGGTGCTGGCCATCGGGATCGTGGTTGACGATGCGATCGTGGTGGTCGAAAACGTCGAACACTGGATTGAACGAGGTTTGTCCCCCAGCGAGGCAACGCATAAGGCGATGAGCGAAGTTGGGTCAGCGTTGATCGCGGCGACAGTGGTTTTGATTTCAGTGTTCGTGCCGACCGCGTTCATTCCCGGCATCACGGGCGAGTTCTATCGCCAGTTTGCGATCACCATTGCGGTGTCGACGACGATCTCGCTGATCGTTTCGCTGTCGCTCAGCCCCGCGATGTGTGCCTTGTTTCTGCAGCCAATGAAGAAAAAGAACGGCAGCGAGACAGGTAGCGACGCGCGTCCGAGTCGTGCTAGTGACGGGCCGAAAGTCTTGGCGACTTCCGCTACACGAAGCGAACGACTCATCAACTTCGTCAGGAATATCCCGCACTACTTGACCGCGCCGTTGCGATGGTTTTTTAGTGCGTTCAACTGGGTGTTTGAGCGTAGCACGAACGTTTATATCGCCATCGTCGCGCGGCTGGTTCGCTTTTCCGCGATCGGCATGTTGCTATACGCCGGGCTGCTTGGGATGACCTACGTCGGGTTCACCAGCGTGCCCACCGGGTTCATCCCACCACAGGATCAAGGTTACGCGATCGTGAGCATCGAGCTGCCTCCCGGAGCCTCGCTGGCTCGGACTGGCGAAGTTGCCGACGAGGTGCGAGCAATTGCAGACAAGGTTCCCGGTGTGGCTCACGTTGTGCAAATCGTTGGGCTCAACGGTGCCACGCGCGCCGCATCATCCAATGCGGCGGCCCTGTTCTTGACGTTCGGCCCCGCAGCGGAACGCGCTCGAGCAGGCCACTCGATGCAGTCGATTCTCAGTGCGATGCAGATGCAGACCGCCGCCATTGATCAGGCGCGCATCATCGTCATCCCTCCACCGCCCGTGCCCGGTATCGGAACCGGTGGTGGGTTCAAGCTGCAGATTCAAGATCGCAGCGGAGCCGGACTGGATGCATTGGGACAAGTCGCATCTGACGTTGTCAGAACCGCGATGCAGAACCCGGAGTATGCGATGGTTTACACCAGCTTTAGCAACAACACGCCGCAGCTATACGCCGATGTCGATCGCTCCAAGGCTCAGATTCTGGACGTGCCGCTGGCGAATATCTTCAGCACACTGCAAACGGCGCTGGGCAGCCTGTACATCAACGACTTCAATTTTCTAGGTCGCACGTACCGCGTCACTGCGCAAGCCGACTTTGAGTTTCGCAGCGATCCGGACGACGTATTGAAACTGCGAACCCGCAGTGCCCAGGGCGCCGTCATTCCGCTGGGCAGCGTAATGCGATTGGAACGTCGGACAGCGCCCGATCGAGTGGTTCGCTACAACATGTACCCGTCGGCCGATATCAGCGGAGCATCGCTGCCAATGTTTTCGACCGGTGAAGCGATGGCGAAGATGGAGCAAATTTTAGCGGAGCAATTGCCCGACGGTTTTGGCTACGAATGGACGGACCTGTCGTATCAGGAGAAGCGGGCCGGCAACACAGCATTGTTTATCTTTCCTCTGTGTGTGCTATTCGTGTTCCTAGCGTTGTCGGCTCAATATGAAAGTTGGTTGCTGCCGCTGGCGGTGATCCTGATCGTCCCCATGGGCCTGTTGTTTGCGATCGTAGGCGTGTGGGCGTTGGGAATGGACAACAACATCTTGACGCAGATCGGTTTCATCGTGCTGGTAGCTTTAGCGTGCAAAAACGCGATTCTTATCGTCGAGTTTGCCAAGGCGGAGGAGGACGGCGGTAAGACTCGTTTCGAGGCGGCCGTTTCAGCCGCGAGACTGCGATTGCGACCGATCCTGATGACGTCGGTGGCATTCATTCTCGGCGTGATTCCGCTAGTGATTGCGACGGGAGCAGGAAGCGAAATGCGGCGCGCCCTCGGCACGGCAGTTTTCAGCGGGATGATCGGAGTAACGACTTGCGGGCTGTTTCTGACGCCGGTGTTCTACTCGGTGCTGCGTCGTTTCGCTCGCCAGGACGAGACTCCAGCGGATAGCTCCGATTCGTAAGCTTCCAGCTTGCGATGAACGTTGACGTACAAGCTGGAGGCATGTGCCACGCTGTGCGGCTATATGAATGGCGACCATTCGTTCGGATACTACGATCGACAATAGCCAAACTTTACGCGTGACCATCTTCGCGACTGCGTTTGTGGCTTTAGGAAAAGTTCGTTAATCCTGGTTGCAGGCAGTGTCGCGTCGATGGCATGAGTTGTGTTTATGGATTTGACTTGGATATTTCGCAAATGTGCTATCCAAAGGCAGACGGGACGTGTGAATCCGATCATTGAACTTCTCATCTACACCGGTATTGCGGGAGCTGCGATACCGCTGGGTGGATTTCTCGCATCGATCGAGCACATTGGTTCTCGATGGTTGCAAGAAGAGTTTCGACATACGGTCATCGCCTTCGGTGGCGGAGCCCTAGTCTCAGCGGTGGCACTTGTCCTGATCCCAGAAGGCACTGCGACCATTTCGACTTGGGAATCTGTCACGGCCTTTGCCGCTGGCGGTTTAGCGTTTTGGGGCTTGCAAGTTCTGCTGTCGCGTTCCACGTCTTCCGCGTCGCAGCTCGTCGCCATGCTGTCGGACTTCATCCCCGAAGTCATCGCTCTGGGAGCGACCATTGCAGCGGGTGAACCTGGGGCGCTGCTATTGATGGCGATCATCGCATTACAGAACTTGCCAGAAGGATTCAACTCCTATCGAGAACTGCTGGAAGGCGGAATGTCGAAGTCGAAAATCCTCTCCGCGTTTGTTGCGGCAGCGTTGCTCGGTCCGCTCTTGGGAGCCTTTGGTTTTTGGATGCTGTGGGACCAGCCTCGCATGCTGGGTAGGATGCAAGTCTTTGCGGCGGCTGGAATTTTGTATCTTGTCTTTGAAGATATCGCGCCGCAGGCCCGCCTGAAAAATAGTAGTTTCCCACCGCTCGGTGCCGTACTTGGGTTCCTGTTGGGACTGCTTGGTCAGCTCTTGGAAGGCTAACGGAATAGTCTCTTATGGTCCTATACATTCTGGATTTGCTTGGCGTCGCCGTGTTCGCAGTGAGTGGTGTCCTGGCGGCGGGGCGCATGAGTCTTAACCTACTCGGTGTGGCAGTCATCGCTATCATCGTTGCGTAAACGACGACGAGCTCATTTCGCTTTTGCCTGTTCTAACATTTTCTGCACTCGTTGCTGTTCTTTTGCCAATGCCGCTGGAGGAATCGGCATCGGCTTGAAATCCGGCGATGGCTTCAGTTGTTCCTCGTTCGGAATCTCTCGCCAGCGAAAATTGCGATACCAAACCGGTTGGCCGTGATCCTGCAACCACAATTCGCCACCACGCCCTGAGAGATCGCCACCGCGGATCGTCAACAACTTAACCATTTCGGCCCACTTTGGATCGGTGTAATCGAAGTCGAGTACTTTCTGGCCGTTGAGCCAGTGCTGAATCACAGTTCCCTTGCACACCACTCGCCCGCTATTCCACTCGCCGACCGGACGCGTTGCATCTTTGGACGGTGCCATGCAGAAGAACAACGATGCCGCCGATTGCCGTGGATTCTCGCCATACGGACTACCCACATTGTCGAGCACTTGATATTCAACTTGACCAGGCCGGTAATAAACGCCGCTATTACAGCCCTTCGATACCTTCCAATCGAAGCGGAGCTCAAAATTGTCGGGAACCATTTTTCGTTTGTAAGTTAGCGCACCACCACCGGAGGCGCGAAAGAACGCGCCGTCTTCGATTCGCCAATTACCCCCCTGCTCCCAACCGTCAAAGGTCTTGCCATCAAACAGCTCGACAAACCCCTGGCAGCTCTCGGCCTCGGTTATTTTTGCAGCTTTCTCCGCCAACGGTCGGCTAATCAAGATGCTTCGCTGAACCACCGAAATAGGTAATATCCATTCACCGCTGGATAACACCGTAGGTGCCTGCTCTTTCGCCGGCCGCAATTTGACCCCCGCTCTTTCCGCTAAGCCAGATTGCAAGGGGGCAAGAATGATGGTCGCAACAACGAGCGATCCCAAAACAAGGTTAGTGCGAAGCATGGTAGGTGAGGCTTTGAGAGGGGCGAATTCAGCGTCCAGGAATGCGTGTATAAGCGTTCTGGTCATCGTTGGTTTGATCAACTTCTCGGGTCGAGTTGGCGTAGTTGATTTCGATTGTACAGCATCCATTCGCCTCCACCATACACTCCTCTTTTGGGCCTGTGTCTACGTACCAGCAACTACACCCCCTTCACAATCGTGTATAATAGTTGAGATTGAACTCAGCTCGATCTCTCCCCCCGCCCGTTTCCGCACCCTCCAATAAACGGCAATATCGTGCATCGTATTTTACTTGCGCTCTTCGCCGGACTTCTGCTTTGCGAACTAGCCGCTGGCCAAGAGCTCTCTCGTGAAGCGCGAGATCTGTTTGAAATCCATGTTCGCCCCGTGCTGACCCAGAACTGTATCAAGTGCCATGGCGAAGCCAAACAAGAAGGGGGGCTACAGCTCACGACGCTCGAGCAGTTGCTGGAAGGGGGCGACTCAGGGCCCGCGATCGTGATTGGCAATCCGGAGGAGAGTTTGCTTGTCGAGGCGGTGCGGTACGAGTCGTACGAAATGCCACCCGAGGAGCCACTCCAAGACGAACTGGTCGCAGGCCTGGTAGAGTGGATTGCCGCCGGAGCACCATGGCCTGCGGAAGTCACGATCCAACCGCCTCCGACAATCAGCGAGCAGGACCGGGAGTGGTGGTGCTACCAACCGATCCGCGATCCTGAGCCACCCAAGACCGCGCATGACGATTGGAATCACGGCGATCTGGATTGCTTCATTCTCGCGCGTCTAGAAAGCGAAAAACTAGCTCCTGCGTCCGAGGCCGATTCGCTGACGCTGGTGCGGCGCGCTCACTATGCGATCACGGGCTTGCCCCCCGATGATGCCGCAATTAAAGCAGCCTCATCCGCGGAATTTGATTACGAGGCGATGGTCGATCGCTTGTTGCAAAGTGAAGCCTACGGAGAGAACCAAGCACAATATTGGCTCGACCTCGTCCGCTATGCCGACTCGGACGGCTATCGCGCCGATCACCCTCGCCCGCATGCTCATCTCTACCGCGATTACGTCATTCGGTCTTTTAACGACGATAAATCGTATGACCGCTTTATTCGTGAGCAGCTCGCTGGCGACGAAATCGATCCTGGCAATCGCGATGCCCTCATCGCCACGATGTACTTGCGGCACTGGATCTACGAACACAATCAACGGGACGTCGAAACACAGTGGCATGAGATCTTGAACGACATCACCGAAACGACGGCCGATGTCTTCTTGGCTCAGGGGCTGAAGTGCGCTCGCTGCCACGACCATAAATTTGATCCGTTGTTGCAAAAAGACTATTTCCGCTTCAAAGCCTTCTTCGCCGCGTTTGAACCCGCGGAGGGCCATCCGGTGGCCGACGCAGAAACGCGACGAATTTATCAAGCCGAGTATGCGAAATGGGAAGCGGCCACGGCGGAGATTCGAGAACGTTTGCGAGAAATCGAATATCCCGTTGCAATCCAACATGCGACTCGTGAGAAAGCGGACAAATTCATCGATGAAATTAAGGCGATGATCCACAAACAGCCGCACGAACGCGAGCCCTACGAGCAGCAGATCGCCTCGCTGGCCGAGCGGCAATTCGACTTGCCGTACGACAAGTTGTCACAGTGGATGAGCGAGGAGCAAGAAGCCGAGCGACAGGCACTCCATAAAGAGTTGGCGAAGTTTGACGCGATCAAACCCGCGCCGCTCCCCTCGATTGATTTCGTTGGCAGCGATGTGGGGCCGGTCGCGCCGGTGACATTCATGCCTGACGACAGAGATAAGACGCCGATCGCTCCTGGCTTTATTACTCTGCTCGATGACGGTGAGGCTGAGATTGTGCCGCCGCCAGCCTCGCTTCGCTCGACTGGGCGCCGCACCGCCTTGGCCGATTGGATTGCCAGTCCTGAAAACCCGCTGACGGCGCGGGTGATCGTCAACCGTGTTTGGCAACAACATTTCGGCGTGGGACTCGTGGAAACCTCCAGCGACTTTGGACAATTAGGTGCCCCACCGACGCACCCGTTGCTGCTGGACTGGCTCGCATCGCGGTTCATTGAAGACGGTTGGAGTTTGAAAAAACTACATCGGCGGATCCTGCTATCGTCCACCTATCGACAAACGTCCCAGCGCCCGATCGACAAGGCATTGAGTGCGGCCGATCCCAATAATCAATTGCTATGGCGAATGAACCCGCGAAGGTTGTCCGGCGAAGAGATTGCCGATGCGGTGCTGACCGCCAGCGGTGAATTGAATTCGGCCAAGCGAGCGATTTACAAAACGGTACGCCGCAATTCGCCTGATCCGCTGTTGGCTGCCTTTGATGCACCTGATCGCATGCGCAGTGTGGGTAAACGGCACCGTACCACCACATCGCCGCAAGCGTTGCTGCTCAGCAATAGCACCTGGTCGCACGATCGTGCGACCGCCATCGTCCATCGCCTTGCGAATAGCGGCGACGACGAAATGTTGATTGCGCATGCCTACCAAGCCCTCTACAGTCGCCAGCCCAGCCAAGATGAAATGCAGTTGGGGTTGGATTTTCTCGAACACTACGCTGAGGAAACGCCCGAAGAACATGCACCCGAAATCGAAACGTTGGTGTCGATGCCGAATGCGGGAGGCAACGCCATCGATTTGAAACCGGGCGGACCGATCCGCCTGAGTTCGCCCGCATCGAAAGAGCTTCCCGATAGTGACTTTACCGTCGAAGCGGTCGTGCTGCTACGATCACTTGACGAAGGTGCCAGTGTTCGCACCATCGTTGGCCACTGGAACGGCAGCCAGACAGGTGCCGGATGGTCATTGGGTGTCACGTCAACCAAAAGTTCCTACCAACCACGCAATTTGATCCTGCAACTGGTGGGTAAAACTGCCACGGGTGACGCACTGCATTACGAGGTGGTCGCTTCGAATTTACGACTCGAATTGAACAAGCCGTATTACATTGCCGCAAGTGTCAAGCTGGACGACACTTCGAAGAATGGAGTCACGTTTTTTATGCGAGATCTGTCGGTGAAGGATGCCAAGCTACAAGTCGCCAGTGCAAAGCACACGGTCACCAGGGGCATTCGTCCCAAGCATGATCTGACGATCGGTGATCGCTTCGGGACACATCAATGGGACGGATTGATCGACAGCATCCGCATCGAAGCTAAAGCACGCGATCTAACCCAGTTGGCACAGGCTGATTCGGCTGAAGGACTGCCTCAATATGCGGCGGATTGGCAGTTCGAAGATAAGGAAAGTATTGGTTTTGATTCGTCCGGCAACCAACACCATGCGCGGACGAGTATCAACACGACCAACGTTGTTGCTCCCGACTTTCGCGCTCGTGTCGCCCTTGTGCACGCGCTGCTCAATTCCAATGAGTTTATTTACATCGACTAGCCGCCAATAAAATTGTGTCGTCGAATGCTCCGCAATGGACACCTACAGATCGCAGCCCGGTCAACCACAAAAAACATCCCAAAAATGGAACCTTCAATGCCATCGACGTATTCGCGACGAGAAATGCTGTTGCAAAGTGGAACCGGATTCGGAGCACTAGCGCTGGCTGGGATGCTCGGCGGCGTCGGTTCGGCAGCGGAGTCGACAGTGGAGTCCTCTGAAGGGGCGGCCGCTGTTCGGTCGCCATTGATGTCCAGGCTGACGCATCACCCCGCGCGGGCTAAGAGCGTGATCTTCCTGTTCATGGAGGGGGGACCTAGTCATATCGATCTGTTCGATCCAAAGCCCCTAATACAAGAGCTGGCTGGTAAACCGTTGCCCGATAGTTTCGGCCGCGTCATCACGGCGATGGGCGAATTCGATTCGCCCGTGCTTGAGTCCAAACGAAAATGGAAACAGCATGGCGAAGGGGGGCTGTGGATTTCAGATTGGTTGCCACATATGGCCACGCGAGCGGATGATTTGGCGGTGATTCGTTCCTGCTGGACCAACGGTATCAATCATTCCGGCGGCGTGTGTCAAATGAACACCGGAACTCAGTTTGCAGGGCGGCCGTCGTTGGGCAGTTGGGTGACCTATGGCTTGGGAACGGAGAACCAGAATCTGCCTGCATTTGTGGTGATGCAAGACAAGGGTGCCATCGTCAACGGTCCGCGGAACTGGAGCACCGGCTTCATGCCGGCGATTTACCAAGGGACGCAGATGCAGATCGAAGGCGAACCGTTTGCCAACTTGTCTCCACCCAAACACGTCCACCCACAACAGCAGCGGACCGAATTGGACTATCTGGCTGCTCTCAACCAGCGGCACATGCGGACGCGTGGCGACAATACTGAGCTCGAAGCACGGATTCGCAGCTACGAGTTGGCTTTTAAGATGCAGAGTTACGCTCCTGAAGCGGTCGACCTCTCGCAAGAAACGGCGGAGACAAAATCGCTTTATGGATTGGACGACAAAGAGACGTCCGAGTTCGGGCGCAACTGCTTGCTGGCCCGCCGGATGGTCGAGCGGGGTGTGCGATTCATCCAGTTGTATCACGGTGCGGGGAGCCAATGGGATGCACACAGCGGCATCGAGTCGAACCATACCAAAATGTGTCGTGGCATGGATAAACCGGTAGCCGGCTTATTAACCGACTTGGCGCGGCGAGGCCTGCTAGACGAAACCCTCGTCGTCTGGGGAGGTGAGTTCGGACGAACGCCGATGAGTGAAAAGGGGGACGGCCGGGACCACAATCCGACAGGCTTTACGATGGTCATGGCGGGGGGCGGAGTCAAAGCGGGGCAAGCCTTCGGAGCAACCGATGAAGTCGGCTTGCATGCGGTGGAGGATCGGGTGCATGTACACGATTTGCACAGTACCATTTTGTATTTGATGGGGCTCGACCATCGCAAATTGGTCTATTTGAATAAAGGTCGCCCCGAACGCATCGACGAGAACGAAGGCCAAGTCTACAAAAAGGTAATCGCATAGCCGTGAAACCTTGCAATCCTATAAATTCACAGCCTGGGCGGGTTATGAATAATCTGGGTTTAAACCAAGTCCACTCTAAACTTTATTTCTAACCTCATATTTCACCTTGATGACGGAATGCTCATGTTACGTATCGTTTTGCTGTGTCAACTGCTGGCTGGGTTGACGTTTAGTGTGAATTGCTTCGCCAAAGACTTGAATCAGACACCGCTGATTCTTGCACATCGTGGAGGCGCTCACGAGTTCGAAGAGAACACTATGGAAGGATTCGAAGCTTGTTACGAGCGCGGGATCCGTGGCTTTGAAACCGATATTCGAATGACCAAGGACGGCGTATTGGTGGTGTTGCATGACGATAGCCTGGACCGAACTCATAATGCCAACGGCCCAGTCGAAGAGAAGATGGCGAGTGAGTTGAAGGACGTGCAGACGAAGAAGGGGCAAGCCTTTTTGCTGCTAGAGGATTTCCTTGAGTACTTTCAGGACAAACCGGGGGTGTACATCGAACTGGAGATGAAGACCAGCAACAAGAAACTTTATCCCGACTCTCGAATTGCTGAGTATTGTGGCAAACTGTATGCGCTGGCCAAGAAGTACAAGCCAGCGGATTCAGACTATCTATTCACGTCCTTTGACGAGCGGCCGTTGGTGGAAATGCGCAAGCACGATGCGGATTGGCCGATTGCGATCATCGCCAGCAAACCGCTGTCGCAGGAGTTCATCGAGCGCGCAGGGCGATTGCAAGCGACGCACATCGCTTGTCAAATTTCTGGGACCTCGCGAGAGCTGGTGCAGAAGGCTCAAAAACTTGGCTACAAGGTCAACGGCTGGCCTGGCCACGACGTGAGCGATTACTACCTGGCGATCGGTTTGGGCT
>CAKQNH010000099.1 GCA_934255105.1 uncultured Pirellulaceae bacterium | reverse complement strand
CTACTGCTCCCGAAGCGGTTGGGGCAACCGCTCTACTACTCGCGAAGCGGTTGGGGCAACCGCTCTACTACTCGCGAAGCGGTTGGGGCAACCGCTCTACTGCTCCTGAAGCGGTTGGGACAACCGCTCTACTACTCCTGAAGCGGTTGGGGCAACCGCTCTACTGCAGGGCGGTAAAGTTCCTGCGGGCCGCGTCATTGCCCTATAATGGTATGTTCAGTGCCCGTCGCTGCTCCACCTGTTTTGAGAAAGGGATATCACGATGATTTCTGTACAACGTCGCTCGTTCTTGGCTTCCACAACCGCTGGACTGGGACTGGCTGGTCTGCTGCGTGCGATTGGTCCGCTATCCGCTGCGGAGCTAGCAGTCGGGCCTGGTATGGCTCGCTTCTCCGATGAGATCGAACCCTTGGTGCGGTTTTTGGAGGACACGCCACAGGACAAGGTCATCGAACAGACCGCGCAGAAAATCAAAGCTGGTTTGAGCTACCGGCAATTGTTAGCAGCCTTGTTGCTAGCGGGAGTGCGAAACGTTCAGCCGCGGCCTTCGGTCGGTTTTAAGTTCCACGCGGTGCTGGTCGTCAATTCAGCGCACTTGGCCAGCCTGAGTGGCTTGGATGAAGAGCGCTGGCTGCCGATTTTATGGGCTGTGGACAATTTCAAAAGCTCCCAAAGCCGCGATGAGAAAGAGGGGAATTGGACGCTGCCGGCCGTCGACGAAGGAGCCCTCCCGAGCCCAGGGAATTGTGTGGCCGACCTGCGCCGGGCACTTGAGCAGTGGGATGAGTCGGCCGCTGATGCGGCTATCACCAGCGTGGTGCGGGAACTCGGGGCGAATCAAGTGTTCGAACTGCTGGCCGAATTTGCAGCGCGAGATTTTCGTAGCATCGGACACAAGGTCATCTATCTGTCCAATGCTTTTCGCACGCTGCAGACCACTGGCTGGGAGTACACGGAACCGGTCGCGCGCAGTTTGGTGTATGCCATGCTCAATCACACTGGTGAACCCAACCCTGCCGAGAGCGAACTGGCTGCAGATGCATCGGGGAGGATGAATTGGGATCGCATTGACTCAATTGAACGTTTCCAGAATGCGCCACACGGCGATGGCAAACATTCCCACGACGACGGGGCCACGCTGGAATTGGTAGAAACCCTGCATAGTGGATCGGCCGACGAGGCTAGCAGCCAGGTCGTAGCGCTGCTCAATAGCGGCGTTGCGGCGCAGGCGATTTGGGATGGGTTGTTTGCATCTTCGGGCGAATTGCTGATGCGACAACCGGGTATCGTCGCCCTGCATTCGGTGACCACAACCAATGCCATGCGCTACGCTTTTGCCACTTCTGCACAGGAGTCGACGCGCAAATTCATGTTGCTGCAAAACGCGTCATTTCTCAGTCACTTCCGCGAGGCTGCGGAGCAACGAGGGAAATTGAGAGACGCGCGGATTACCGACTTTGCGAACTCGGCAGGTGCATCGGTGCCAAGCAAAGCCTCGGCAGAGCATGCTCCTTCGGCAACATCTATGGCGGTAGCCGATGCTTTTGATGCGATGGGCAGCAGTCGTCAGCAGGCTGCGCAGCAAGCGTTCGACTATCTGTCCGCAGGCGGAGACCCACAAAATATCGTGGACCACGCGCGGCGACTGGTGTTCCTCAAGGGGAACGATTCGCACGATTATAAATTCAGCTCGGCCGCTCTAGAGGACTACCGCAGTCTGTCGCCTGTATGGGCTAAATGGTTTCTGTCGGCGTCGATGTTTCAGTTGTGCGGCCCGCACGAACCGACGCGTCCATTAGTTGAGCGTATCACGGAGGCAATTGGTTAGTTTTTGCTGAACAAAGTACCGATCAAGTGTGTTATAGTAGGTCCGGGCGAGCGTTGTGTTGGCCCTTGGTTTCGTTGTCCTGGGTGGCTTAGCTGCCGACAAAAAACGGTGTGGCTCACGGCCGAGGAACGCGACAATGTGGTGGCTAATTTGTATTTTATCGCTGATCGCTTTGATCATCGTAGCGGTGCATTCGTTGCGTGGCATGGCGGTGCTCGATCGGATCAAGGCCGCCACGGACATTGTCGATTCTGCCGATTTTGAGGCCATTGAAAGTTTTGAGGAGGCACGGCTCGACGAGCCCGATTTAGTGGGGTGGGTTCGAGCGGGCAAGGATTGCGTGATGCTCTTTCGGTCGGAGCATGGAACGCAGATCAAGGAAGTGGTGGATGTGTCCTCGAACAGTTTTCATCCCGGCCTAGTGATTCACTATCAAGACGGCCATGCAGTTCGTTCCGAAGAAGGGGAACTGCTCGACAAACGCGATCAAAAGAGCGCCGAGGAACTGTTGCGGAAAGTTCGGCAGATCATGCGCCGTCTGCATCCTCAATTGCTGGAACACTACGACGGCTTCCACTACTGAAGCGCGCGAAGTAGATCTGGCAAGCCAACATGCAGGCCAGCGACAGCAGGCTGGCTACGTAGCAAGTCGGGCGAAAGAAGGCCATGAAGTCGCCCGAGGGCTGCAGCGCGTTGCGCGCCAGCATGACACCGATGTAGCCCAGATAGGCGATGGCATCGGCCATATACAGCAAGAACACCAAATTGCCGCGGTCGCGCGTCATGGCGATCAAGCGTTCGAAAATTGTGGTGTGCGTGGCCACGTAGGGTAGGAACAGGCCGACGCCGATCAAGACCATAAAAGCGAATGGCGAGATAATATGCGTCTGCTCGCCCAGCGTGGCCAACAGCAATACCACAAAGCCGACCACGCAGGTGGCCAAGGCCACTTGAAAGGCGCGATAATTATTGATCACCAGCACCGCGGCACCATTGGCTAGCGTGACCGTTAGACCGACGCACAACTCGGAGTAACTGAACAATTCGGCGGAAACAGTGACTCCCAGGCTCTTCCAGATGTCGGGCATAAAATCCGATCGAATGCTCTTGAGCAGGCTGACTAGGAAGAACATCAACAGCAGCGGTATGAGTCCCCCGGCATAGCGGCGGAAGAAGGCTCTTCGCTCGGCCGCGTTTAACTGCACGCGCTCGCTTCTGGCCGCCACATCGGCCGCCGACGGTTGGGGGATCTGGCTGAGCATCCACACGAAGCCCAGGAGTGGCAATAGAAACAAAGCCCCTGCGACCGCCGGCATCCAGAATTCGGTGACACCCGCCTCCAGCAGCGCCTTGCCGACCGACTTGGTCACACCATCGGCCAGGATAAAGCTAGTGCACAGTCCTGCAGCCAGCGCCTCGGTACGCTGTCTCCCCTCGAGAAAACCGAGTACCAATCCAAAGATAATGCCTAGCGGAAGTCCGTTTAGGAACAGGCACAAAATGTTGTACGGCGGTGGTATCAGCCCAAACAATATCAAGGCCAGTTCGGCAAGCAGAATTAAGCCAATGATGCTGGCAGCGCGATGCCGTGGAGCCATCTCCGAGACGACTTTAATACCGATGATTTTGGAGACGGCGTAACCGAATACTTGAGCGACCACAGCGATCGTCTTGTATTGCCAGTCCCAGGCTGTAACGTCGCTGTATTGGCTGACGGTGAAGGGTTTGCGGAACGCGAACATACAAAAGTAGGTTCCGAAGGCAGCCACGACTGCCCATATCATTGGGCTCCAATTGCGCTGGGGAGTTTCCATGCGAGCATCCGGCTGAAATGGTTGTTGGCTGGTCACTGAGTCTGCAGCGGCAGCATTGTTTGTATCGTCGGATGGTTTCATAGCAGCACATTGTCGATCAATCGCGTGGAGCCCACGTAGGCGGCGATCAAGGCCACGGCGGGCCGATCGAGCTGACTGAGTGGTTGCAGAGTGTCACGCTCTACTACGCGCGCATAATCGATGCGGTCGACGCCGGCGGCGAGCATGATCCGCTGCATGCTTTGCTCCAATTTTCGCACGTCAACGCACCCATTGGCGGCCTGTTCGGCAGCGGCATGTAGTGCGCGCGAGAGACTGAGGGCGATCTTGCGCTGATCGGTCGACAGATAGCGATTGCGACTGCTGAGCGCCAGCCCATCGGGCTCGCGCACCGTTGCACAGCCTTCGATTTCGATAGGCACATTCAGGTCGTCGACCATGTGGCGAATCACCGTCAACTGCTGGAAGTCCTTCTGACCAAAGTAGGCGACGGTGGCGGGTAGGATTTGAAAGAGCTTTAAGACAATCGTGGCCACGCCTCGGAAATGTTCGGGGCGAAACTCTCCTTCGAGTGGCACGGCGACCGCTGGCGGCTCAATAAATGTAGAGAATCCCGGCGGGTAGAGTTCATCGGGACTGGGCAAGAAGACCAAGTCGGTTTGATGTTCGCGGAGAAGTTTTAGATCATCATCGATGGTCCTGGGATAGCGACTGAGGTCTTCGTGGGCCGCGAACTGGGTTGGATTGACGAAGATCGTTGCTACACTCTTATCGCATCGATCGCGGCTGTGAGCGACGAGTGCCAAGTGGCCCGCGTGCAGCGCGCCCATGGTCGGCACCAGCCCGACGCTCGCGCCGGCCTGCCGCCACTGGGCGACTTGCGCGTAGGCCGCTAACCGACTTTCGACTATCTTCATGCATTGCATCCTAAAGCATCGTTAGAAGAATTACTGTCGTAGCCGAAGTCGCCAGACTTTGGACATCGCTGGAATTATCCAAAGTCTGGCGACTTCGGCTACCCTTACCCGCGACAGTGGCTAATTTCTGGACTGATGCGAGGCACTTTCCAATTTGGTTCGATAACTTGAGAACAGAGATTGTAGTCCAATGAGCTCCGTTTGCGTCATCAATGTAGTCGGTTTAACCCCATCGCTCGTGCAGTACGCGCCGCGCATCGCCAGCTTGGGGGATACGCGACCGTGGACCAGCCCCTACCCCGCTGTAACGTGTACCTCGCAGGCCACCATGTTGACTGGTCTGGCACCGCGCGAGCACGGCATTGTTGGCAACGGTTGGCTGTTTCGGGACACGGGCGAAGTGCGCTTTTGGCAACAATCCAATCGTCTAATGCAGGGCGAAAAACTGTACCAGGGAGTCTCCACAGCCAAAATGTTCTGGTGGTTCAATCAGGGTGCGCCAGTGAATTGGTACGCTACGCCCAAGCCCCACTATGGCTGCGACGGTTCCAAAGCCTTCGACATTCTCGATGAAACTGGCACCGAATTAGTAAAGCACCTGGGCGATTTTCCATTCTTCAACTTTTGGGGACCTCGGGCCGGTTTACCCAGTTCTCAATGGATTGCCGATGCTACCGCGCGCGTGATGCGCGTGCAACGACCGCAGTTGACGCTATGCTACCTGCCGCATTTGGATTACGACTTCCAGCGCTTGCCGACTCATGACCCTCAGCGAGTGGTCGAGGTCGACCGATGCGCGGGCGTGGTCATCGATGCGGCCGAGGAGATCGGTGCGCAAGTGGTCGTGGTGTCTGAGTATGGCCTAGTCCCTGTAGCTCGCCCGGTGCTGATCAATCGGGCGCTGCGGCAGGCGGGATTGTTGGAAGTCCGCGACGGCCCGTTTGGTGAAATGCTGATGCCGCTAGACTCGCGCGCCTTTGCCGTAGCCGATCATCAACTGGCCCACCTGTACATCAATGATCCCAGCGTTACGCATGAGGTCCGGCGGATCGTCGAAGGACTCGATGGTGTTGCGCAAGTGGTCGACCCACACGAGATCGAACTCGACCACCCGCGCAGTGGCGAGCTGATCGCGTTGGCCGACGCGGATGCTTGGTTTGTTTATTACTACTGGCTGGACGACCGCCGCGCACCCGATTTTGCGCGCACCGTAGATATTCATCGCAAGCCGGGCTACGATCCGTGCGAGTTGTTTGCGACATCGAATTTGCGAGCTGCAGTGCGGCTAGCGCAAAAGAAAATGGGATTCCGCTACAAGATGGACATCACGCCACTGGACCCGACCCTGGTGCGGGGAAGCCATGGCCTGCGGCCCCCGGCCGAACATGGGCCAGTTATCGTCGGCAAGGATCCGCCGGCTTCGATGATGGATTTCAAGGCCTACGCTCAGCGGCTACTGACCAACGCCTGCATTCTGTAGGACGATCTTCAGTGCCTGGGTGTTGCGATCGAAGTTCTGTTCGTAGGCTTTTTTCGATTCGGCGGACGTGAATAGCAGAATGCTGCCGCTGGTGAGATCGTGCAGGCCGAATTGAATGCTGCCCTCGACCAGTTTGCCTTCGTTGAGGAATGTCATGGCATCGTAACCCGACATGACGGGGCTGCAGCGATCGGGATTTTGCAGGAATTCGCGCATGGCCTCCTGGCTACTGAGGTGGTAGATGCGGCCGCGGTGTTTGACCGCAAACTGTGGCTGGCCCGCAATCCAATTCCCTTGGGTCTTGAGTGCCACAGGGCAATAGCCGTCAAGGGCGATCGGCGATGTTTGGCCGATTGCTCCCGTGTCCTGGGCGAGCGTTGGCTGGTTGGCATGAGCATTATCATTGGCACTCGCCGCCGAGCCTAGGGTGTTGGCTTGGGGGCTGAGTGCAGCGCGAGGCTGAAAGGAGACGGTGCTGGCTGGGGTTTTTGCGGAGCCGCTCGGGGCTGTCGCAACAGTCTGCGAGCCGGCTATAGGCATACTGCTCGCAGGCATAGTTGCTGCCGTCGCAGCACCGCTGGCTGCCACTGGAGTAGCTGCTACAGGATTCGCTGCGGCACTATTCAACACATTGGCAGTTCCCATGCTGGCCATTGACGCTGCAGCGGTGGGCGCTGGAGTGGGGTTGAAGTGTGGATTGTCTACCATCCGCGAATCGCTAGCAGCCATGTGGGCTGTGCGGGATTGGTTCCAAGCGTTGACGGCGGGGGCAGCGGCGACAGCGGGGCTAGCGGGTACGTTGGGTGCGGTGGACATTAGTGCGGCCCGCGGATCGGTATTGCGGCTTGGTAGAGCCGACCCAACTTGTGCAGTGGCATCCAGCGGTGGCAGTTGGCCCAGCGTGGTGTTCATCGCGTGAGGTTGGCCGGCTGCTGCTATTTGTGTCCCAGCGGCTTGTATGGCGGTGGTCACTGCATGTGGTTGGTCTTGGCTGAGCATGGGGCCGCTGGTAACACTCGCATTGGGGCCTAGGCTATGGGGTAGCTGTTGCCTATCGGTCCCAGCGGCTTGGGTGTAGAAGTTTGGTCCCTGCGGATTGCCTGACGCAACTTGACCAGCCGGAGGCAGACCGGAAGCAGGCGTATTGCCTGTGTGTGCGGCGTCGGTCCCATTGGCTGCGGGCTGCGCGTAGTTGGCGACCTGCGAGCTGACTTGTTGAGCCTGGTTGGTTTGTTCAGCGGCGAGCAAAATGTTGCGATCGCGGTTCATGATTGCGATGCCGTGCAGTACGCCCAAGTACTCATTGGCGGACTGTTTGCAAACGCCTTGGTCGAGCGTCCTGCCATCGGGGCTGATAAACACGTCGGTGGGCCAGCTATGCACACCGTACTGGGCCGCCGTCTCTCGATCTTGGCTGGCGTTGACGCGGACGCAGATGAAGTATTTGTTGAGCGTATCGACCACTTCGCTGCGGCTCAGCACGTTCTGCTCAAGCACCTTGCAGGGGAGACAGTTATCCCCGTAGAAATGGATTAGGACGGGAACCTTATATTCCATCGATGCCTTGCGCGCGGTCGGCACGTCGGGTGCCCAGCGAATTTCTTGGCTCCAAGCGGTGTGGTTGAAGAGGATCTGGCTTGCCACTGCCAGTACCATGCAAAAAAGGGTGGTTTTGCGGCTCAACATGCTCGGTTCCTTCCAGGTCATGCAATTGCTTTCGTTCTGCACAGGCGCTCGCGGTTGGACGCTCGGCGCTTACGGGGCGGCTGTCATTCGACAAGCCTGTGAATGCATCACGCTAGTGTATTATTGACAGCTATCCGCAAAGCGAAGTCGGTAGGTGCCTTGTACGGACTATCGGTTTGGCTGACTTTACCACTTAAAGCGATTGTAGTAAAAATGCCAAAAATACCGGAATCGAGTGCTATCAATGCCAGATTGACTTGACACGCGGCCTACAATGGATAATATTCGACTAACGAACAAACAATTAAAGGATTCTTCAGCGGAACTACCGCTCGACCGCCTTTGGGTCTCCTCCACAAGTAGAGAAGTTCGCAACTTGTGCGTCTGGGATGACCATCGCTTAGCATGTGGTTCAAGGTTTTGCGCTCTCGCTCTGGTTTGGTAGGATGTTTTTAATCGTCCTTCAGCGCGGGCTTTTTCCCGAGCAGGTTAGAAGAATCGACCATCATTGGTCCCGACGTTATTTGATTCTAAGTGGAGCATAGGCATCCCAGGAGAGGATGCCGATGACGAAGTGACCGCTGGGCAACCCAACAGGAACTTCCACTGGGGGTTCGCTCCCTGCTTCGTTGAACTTTCATTGATCTTCCTTGGCCTGCTGTCGAGTATATTTCCTCATCCTATATATCGTGCAATCGATAGTTCTTAGAGGATGCTTGGCGGCTCATCTTAAATGCTGGATCTGAACTGCATGGCAAAGAAAAAGAGGTTTCGCCCACGTACTGGCGGAGGTTCGCCTACCCAGAGTGGCAACCGTGATACCGGCCGCGACTCCAGTCGTGGCTCTTCTGGATATTCTTCCAACTCCCCCAGCTCTCCCAGCGGTCGTCGGCGTCCACCGTCGACCAATCGCCGTCGCGGCGAATATGGTTCCAACAGCGGTAGTAACGAATCGTTTCCCGAGCCGGCCGTCGACGAAAATGGAGAGATCGCCTTGGTCGAATTCTCCGGCGTCCTGGAGATGCACCCCAACGGCTACGGTTTCCTCCGCAGCGGAGAGAATAACTACACACGCGAACGCACCGATCCATTCGTCCCCGGAACGATGATCGAGAAGTTCGGCTTGCGGCAGGGAGTGCTCATCAAGTCGATGATGCAGCCCGGCAGACGCCAGCAAGGGCCGCGCGTCCGCGAGATTCTAGACGTCGATGGCATGAAGCCTGAGGAGTACATCAATGTTAAACATTTCGACGACGACAAGGCATTGACGCCTATCAACCCCGAGCAGTGGTTGCATTTGGAGACGGGGCCTGAACCGCTCACCAATCGCATCATCGATCTGCTGGCACCGTTTGGCAAAGGCCAGCGAGCGCTGATCGTCGCGCCGCCCCGCAGCGGTAAGACAATCATGCTGCAACACATCAGTCGCGGCATTGCGCTCAATCACCCCGAAGTCACGCTGTTGGTATTGCTGATCGACGAGCGGCCGGAGGAGGTGACGGATATGAAACGCAACGTCATCAATGGCGAAGTGATTGCCAGTAGTTTGGACATGGACGTCGACAGCCACGTGCGTTTGAGCCAGTTGGTGATCGACCGTTGCAAGCGCCTGACCGAGATGGGCAAGGATGTCTTTCTTTTGATGGACTCTATCACTCGTCTGGCGCGTGCGTTTAACAAATGGGTCAGTAGCAGTGGCCCGACGATGACCGGCGGTGTGAACATCAAAGCTATGGACATTCCCAAGAAGCTGTTTGCATCGGCTCGAGCTTTTGCCGAAGGGGGGTCGCTAACCATCGTCGGTACCGCTCTGGTGGATACAGGCAGCCGCATGGACGACTTGATCTTCCAGGAGTTCAAAGGGACCGGGAATATGGAGTTGGTTCTCGATCGTCGCTTGGCTGAACGCCGCGTCTGGCCTGCCATCGATATTTCTCTCTCGGGAACTCGGCGCGAAGAACTTCTGCACGACGAAGAGACGCTCAATGCGGTCACCATGTTGCGCCGCACGCTCAATACCATGCATCCCGTCGAGGCGATGGAGCAATTGACCAAGCAATTGGGACGCTTTAAGACCAACAAAGAGTTCATTCGACTTATCTCAGCCGCAAAAGTGCTCGATTGATCCGCTACAATCGGAACAGCTTTACTAATCATGCCGTCCCTGAAACGCCGATGCACTAGATAGGCTGTAGAGACGGTTCGGCATGGACAGAGTTTTTGACGAGCACTGAGTTGCCTGTTCACCGCTCGGCACGATCGCAAGCTTGCAGCCAATTTACATGGAGCGTTCGTCCGCAACGTAGTGACGCTCGGGTTCTCTTCTCGCAAAGATGGGTTGGCAAGCAGGATGAAAGAAGGTTTCTACTCCAAGAAATCCGCTTTAGGAGTCCCGAATGCTCTCTTATTGCTGATGCTAGTTTTCTTCGTCGTTCCCTTTGCTGGACGCGGTGCCCGAATGGCGCTGCAGAAGACTGAAAACAATGTCAAAGATTGGCTGCCATCGGATTTTCGCGAAACGGAAGAGCTGGCTTGGTTTGC
>CAKQNH010000098.1 GCA_934255105.1 uncultured Pirellulaceae bacterium | reverse complement strand
GCCCAAACCTTGCGGAAGCGGTTGTAAAGGCCAACGTCGTGGCTCTCCAATTAGAATGGTTTCCGGCGTCAGCCGCTCATTCACCGACTCAATATTCGGCAGACGCAGTCCCTGCACGGCCGCGGGTACGTTGCTGAGTACCACTCCAACTCCTTGCATGTTCCTGGGATACCAAAATGGGATTTTCTCATCGCTCGTTTTGTCCCATCCACCATAGGCGCGTTCGTAGCGCATGGGCATCACGGTGAAGGGCTGCGGATCGGAAAAGCGGGGCAATCCCCCAGGCACGTGATGGCACTGGCGGTCGCCGCTGACCAAGAGTGTCGCTACCAGGCGATCAGCAATGCTGACACTCACTTGTCGCTGGTGGCATGGCTCTCCCTGAGGGGCATAGGCTTCGCCAACGATTACCACATCGGTCCACTGTTTGTCCGCGGCCAATTCCGATTCATACTTGACCGTCGACGTTTGTGGATCACCATCATCATAATATTCGTCGGCCTTGCGAAACGCTTCGTCAGCATCGAGCCGCTTGGCTGCCGCGCCAGGAATAATCTGATACGACCGTTTGACTAGCACGGAGACCGAACTCGTGCCGAAGCTAGGGGAGCTAGTTACCAACTCCACTTGGCCGCTTGAGATCGCATTCGTAACAGAGCTCATGATTGCTTAAGTACCCAAGTCAAGGATTGAGCATGACCATGCCACCCTTGACGGTATTGGTGGCAGCACCTTCTGAAAGCACGATGGCCCCCTTCGTCTCATGCTGCGAATCGGCATGGGAGTGAACGATGCCACCCTTGACCGTCGTCATAGCGCTTCCCTTAATAATCACGTTGACTCCTTCAAGCGTAATGGAGCCGTCTGCGAGCATCTCCAACTTGCTTGCACCGGTTAGCAGCGTGATCTTATTGGCTGCCTTAATCAACGTTTCTCCAGCGGTGGTTTCGATCGTGATATTGTTCTTGACCGTGGTGACTTGCGTCGCATTGTAGGTCTCCGTCAGCGCGCCTTCGACATGGTATGTGGCTGCATTGGCGGCTACCTTGTGGTCAAACGTCCCTTCAGAAATGATGATTTTGGTGCTTTTCTTGATCGTTTCCGTATGTGTGCCATCGACGCTGATGGTGCGATCATGGTGCACGGTTTGCGTATCGTCGTGTTCGACCGTCGTGTCCATATCGTATTGGGCATGGATGTTGATTTTCTCCTTCCCAGGAGTGTCGTCCATCGACATTTCGTTATAGCCCGACCCTTTATAAGTCTTGGTCTTGATACCGCTGATGGTCTTGGATGCGGGAAGATCGAAGGGAGGCATCGACTCTTTGTGATATAGACGCCCGGTCACCAATGGTCGATCTAAATCTCCCTCGATGAAAGACACCACGACCTCTTCACCGATCCGCGGAATGTCAATGCCGCCGAAGCCAACTCCAGCGTGAACCTGCGTGACGCGCATCCAACACGACGTGTTCTCGTCGCGTTTTCCCTCGCGATCCCAGTGGAATTGCACTTTGATCCGTCCGAACTCGTCGGTGTAGATCTCCTCGCCCGCGGGTCCCACGACGACGGCCGTCTGCACGCTCGGCAAATAGGGACTTGTCGCTTTGCGCGCAGGCCGGAACTGACTCTCTCGAGCCATGCAGGAAAACTGGTTTGAATAGCTGTCCCCCGTACCATCCCCACTGAACGTGCCGGCTTGACTGGCCGCATGGGTGACCGCAGTTAACAAATAGCTCTTACCCTCCTCATCGGGGCAACTGTGGTGTTTGGTCAGTTTGAAGGCGAAGCCGGGACAAAAGCTCTTGCAGTAGCTCGAGCCCTGCACCAAGTTAAAACGCGACTCCTCCTCCTCCATGCGACGGGTGACTTCCTTTGCCCCATCATCCTTCTGCGCGTACTCTCCGGGAAAGTCAAACACTTCATAGCCACTGTTGTTTGACAGCGGGATGGAACTGTGCTTGGCAGCGCTGACTTTAAGGCTCGTAGACGGCTGCTTAAAGTCATAATCGGTTTGTTCGTATTTTCCAGACACGAACTCATAGGCATGCTCCCAACCGCTGATGGCATCTATGGTAATATGACCACCGGTAGCCGGATGGTATTCGACCTTCGACTCGGGCGCGTCGGGATAATTCGGTTGATCGGAGAGGACCAGCGTATGCTTATCCTGCTCGTGCCGAAAGTAATAGTACACGCCGTAATGCTCAAGCGTGCGCGCCAAAAAATTGAAGTCGGTCTCGCGATACTGAACACAATGCTCGACTTTGCGAGATTTCAGTATCGAGGCGGCACCCGTTTCATTCCATGTCTGCACATGCCCGTAGCTCTCGACACGCTTAAACAATTCGTCAATCACATCCTGAAGCGACTTTTCCAGCTTCTCCGGTAGGTAGACAAAGCAGCGCGCCGCGCGAGTCATAAACCACAGCCAGGGGACCAACCGCACGCGATACGTCCGCGAGGGTGCCGATTGGTCACCCAGGGTGTGACTGTAATCGCCCGCCCACAGGTGGCTTATGTAGCCATGCACAAATCGGGGCTCTTCGTCCCCGCGGTCGATCTTGACGGCTAAGGGTTGCCCAATAATCTCTTCCGGCTTTAACTTGCTCTTGGGCGAGGCTATGGTCAGAAAAAATTCGTAAGGCTGTGAAATTTCCTCCCGCCCCGACAGCGAGGTGAGAATTGCCTTGTCGCCAAAGAGCCCTTTAGGAATTAGCTCGAGCAATCGCTTGGCCATGCCGTGAACTCGCTGTAAATGGAATCGGCCTGTAAATATCGCATCCTGCGGACCAATGCCATTGTCGAGCTATTGCCCTATAAGTTGCGTGCTAAATTTCAGATTTCTGCAGTGCGGTGTCTGCAACGCTTGGCTTCTTAAACGAATGTCCGGTTTTCAAACCGATCACGAACAGAACCAACGCGACCGCGCCGAAGAAGAAGATCGTATCTCCGGGGACTCGCATCCAGCGCCAGAACTGCATCATGTCCGTCTGCATGAATTCGCTGCTGCGAGCAAACCAGTAACCGTGCTCTACCGATGCCTTGGTTTGCAGCAAGCCCACGGGGAGCAAGCTGAGGATGCACATCGCAAACAAACCGATGTTCAACCCCCAGAAGGCAATGTGCAGCAATCCATCTTTCCACTCGCGGTTAGGGATCAGCACGCGCAGGCACATCAGCATCAATCCCATACCCAACATGCCATAAACTCCGAACAAAGCCGCGTGACCGTGCAGCGGTGTCGTATTGAGGCCCTGCATGTAGTACAACGCGATGGGTGGATTGATCATGAACCCGAACAGCCCGGCACCGATCATATTCCAGAAGGCGACCGCGACGAAAAAGTAGATCGGCCACTTGTAGCGTTTGACCCAGGGGGTCTGTTTGGATCGCCGCAAGTCTTCCATGGCGTCGAAGCCGATCAGCGTCAGCGGCACGACCTCCAAAGCGCTAAACACCGATCCCCAAACCAACGCTACGGTCGGCGTGCCGGAGAAGTACAGGTGGTGCAAAGTGCCGATAATCCCACCGGCCAGGAAGATGGTCGCGGCCAATAGCGCAGCCGCAGCGGCGACTCCAGGTTTGACCAAGTTCAACCGCATAAATACAAAGGCGATAACCGTGGTGGCGAAGACTTCAAAGAAGCCTTCAACCCACAGGTGGACCACCCACCATCGCCAGTACTCGACGATCGTCAGGTGCGAATGTCGACCCCAAGTCAAACCGGCTCCATAGAATAGAGCGATGGCTGCCGTGCCCACAGCTAGCAGGATTACCAAGTGCCGCTGATTGGCGCGCTCTTCGGGTGTCAGTATCGTCGCCTGAGCAACGGATCCTGCGGCTGACCCGTCGGCGACGGCCACATTCGCGATCGAGCTCGGCGGAGTAACTAAGTCAGCTTCCTCTGTCGGCTGGGCGAACATCGAACCACGGAGCTGGTCTGCATCGTGGCCTGCTGTGCTTTGACCCACAGCAGCTCCTCCCTCTGCGGCCAGTTTGGCTGCCGAGTCGGGTAGATTGCCCAGACCATTCTTCTGCAGGGCCGGCCAGAGAACGCGCAGCATTAGCACCAGCCACAACAGCAGCCCTACCATCAGCAGGATTTGCCAGAACCGCCCCAGCTCGACGTACTCGTAACCCTGGTGGCCAAAGTAGAACGAGACGCTATCGCTGAGATGGTTTTTAACGCTCAACCATTCGCCGACCAGCGATCCCACCACGACCAGCAGCAGCGCGGCGAACAGCACGTTGACGCCCAGTCGCTGGTACTTGGGTTCGTGATGGCTGACCAGCGGTCCGATAAACAAACCTGCAGCCAGCCAAGCGGTCGCGATCCAAAACAATCCGATTTGTACGTGCCACGTGCGACTGACGCTATAGGGTAGCCAATCGGCCAGGGGGAAACCATAGAAGCCCTCTCCCTCCACGCCGTAGTGGGCCGTCACGATGCCCAGTGACATCTGAGCCAAGATCAACGCGGCCACAACCCAAAAGTATTTGATCGTGGCCTTTTGCGAGGGTGTGGCTTCCCACAGTGCCAGGGGGTCCGAGGCATGCAGGTGCCCTTCCTCCTCCTCCTTTTTGCGGACTGCGTACCACCACGCCATGGCCGAGATGCCAGCCAGCAAGACGATTACGCTGACTCCCGTCCAGACGATGTTGTCCCCCGTGGGCAAGTTGCCCACCAGCGGCTCGTGCGGCCAGTTGTTGGTGTAGCTGGCAATATCGCCGGGGCGCATGGTGACGGCCGCCCACGAAGACCAAAAATAGAAGGCACACATCTTGTGCACGCGGTCTTCGCTGGAGATCGAGCCAGCCGGGATGGCATAGTCCGCATTGCCTCCCATGAAAACCGTTCGGTAGTGTTCTTCGATGTCCGCAAAGGCCGCAGCTCGCTCCGGCGAAATCGTGGCCACGCCGGTCGCTTCGTCAAAGGTGTTGCGCTTTAATTGTTCCGTCAACCTGCCCGACAATTGCCCCTGTTGCTCGCCATTGAGATCGGCGAAGGGCTTGCCAAATTCTTGATTGCCCCATTTGTCGAGAATGAACATCGCTTCGCGGTGCAACCAGTCGGCGGTCCAGTCTGGGGCTACGTAGCTGCCATGCCCCCACACCGATCCAACTTGCATGCCCCCCATCGACTGCCACACATTTTGTCCCGCCTGGATATCGCTGATGTCTACCAGCGTTACCCCGTCGGTGGTTACGAACTTCTCGGGAATCGGCGGCAACTCTTGGTAGATGCGAGTTCCAATCCAACCCAAAACGAGGAACGAAAGAACCATTACGAGAGTAAATGCGATCCATAATCGCTTCATGTGTGTGTGCTTTGAATGCGGGGCAATGTAGTGGTGAATAGATCTGCACCAAAATGTATAGAATTGGTCGCACTCGTCAAGTTGGCAACCGCTGGGAGGAGCCAAGTTTTGGCCAAATATTCTTAAAGTGCCGTAAGCTTCCAGCTTGCGATTCGGGGTGGCGTAAGCTTCCAGCTTGCGATGATTCGCTTCCAGCTTGCGATTCGGGATTCGCAAGCGGATCGCGGTGGATAGCCAGCCCACGCGGCTTTAGGTAGCCTAGCTATGGATCAGAAATGACTCTTCGTCCCAGGATGCTTAACCAACGGTCTATAACATGTACGAATCGAAACGACGCTTACTCCACTGTTTAAGCCGCCGTGTGTTAAGCAACGCTGCAAGGCTGTCGTTGCTCTGCACATGTCTGCTAACGCTAGTTGCACCTTTGGCGATGGCGGCAGACTGGTCCGTACCGCTGGCTGGCAACACGTTTCGCTCGCAACCCGCACCGGGCAGAGGTGGGATCGGCCAGGCGTCTGTGCGCTGGAATGCAGCCAACGAGATCTATTCGCTACTTTGGTTTCCAAGTCAACAGCGACACCGAGCGACGAGTGTTGTTCTCCGTCTGGAGTCCGTTCCGCACCGACAACCCGGCTGAGATCCCAGCCGAAGATCGCGTGGTAACGCTCGCCAAAGGGGAGGGTGTACATGCGCAAGATTTCGGCAACGAGGGTTCGGGAGGTCAAAGCTATTGGATCCATCCATGGAAAGCCGGAGTCACCTCGACTACGCCGGTGGTGCCCAAACAGATCATTTTTTTTTGCGGCACTGCGGTTTCTTCGATGAGACCACCGCGCTTGATCAAATCTTTGAGCGCGATGCGAGCCCCGCCGGTCGCCCTGAAATCGTTTTTGAAGACTTGCCGTGACGGTAGTTGAACGCATGCCGCGAGAATGGGATTGGGTGTTGCCGCAAAAGATCGCAAAGAGCGCAAAAGATGGAGCTCAAAGGAAAGGTGTGGATATAGCGTTTCAAAGCATCAGAGCTAACCATAGCTATCCACTTTGGCCTTTCATCTATCGTTTGCTTCTATGTGCTCTTTGTTCGCTTTCGTGGCCCAGCTCATCACCATTTAGCCTGGCCACGCCACTTGCTGCGAATAAGCACCCACGCATGAGTTTTTCCGCATAATTAGCCGTTTTGGCGTTAGCCACGGTTGATGGATAAAACTGAAAACTCATGCACGGGTGCATCGGCATTAACCGATTTATCTTGCGTTTTTCCCCCAGCTCCGTGTCAGTCTCGCTTCTGGCCTGTGTTTAATACTGGTGAAGGAGACGCTTTGATGGCAGATATGCCCGACACGCAAGTTAGTTTGATTGCGCAGCTTCAAGACGCCAGCAATGCCGCAGCATGGGAATCGTTTGCGCTGATCTATCGTCCGGTCGTCTATCGACTCGCCCGGGCACGTGGCCTGCAACATGCCGACGCAGACGATCTGTCACAGCAAGTCATGATGTCGGTCGCGCGGGCAATTCCGCAGTGGCAACACGATCCGCAGGCTCGCTTTCGCCACTGGCTGGCACGCATCGCGCGCAATGCGATCGTCAATGCGCTGACCCGTGGTCGCCAAGACCGAGCTGCGGGAGGTAGCGATTTTCTGTCCGTCATAAACAACCTGCCCGATGACCAAGCGGAGTTCGAGTCACAGGTCGAGATCGAATACCAACGACAAGTCTATCGCCACGCGGCAGAGATTGTTCGCGATGAAGTGCAAGAGGCCTCATGGCGGGCCTTTGTACTGACTGTCGTCGAGGGAGAACCCATCGCGCTGGTCGCCGATCAACTGGGCAAATCGATCGGATCGATTCACGCCGTCCGCAGTCGCATTATGCGTCGCTTGCAAAACACCGTTCGAGAACTGATGGAGGCGGAGGAATGAAATCAAATGCACAAACCTGCCCGAACGAGCGGCTGGAAGCTCTGCTGAGTGGCTCGCTATCGACAGTGGACACAGCACAAGTCTCAGCCCACTTGGATCAGTGCCAGTCGTGCCGGCGAAAGCTCGAGACGCTGGCAGCCGTAGAAAAGAGCTGGCAGCAGGCTGCGGATTATCTCCGCGACGATGATTATGATTTGTCGTCAATCAGCCAATTGGATATCGAGCAAACTACCATCCCACCGCAAATCGCACAGGTCCTCGATGCGCTACACCCTACCGACGATCCCGCCATGCTAGGCCGGCTGGGCGGCTACGAAATCTCGGGAGCGATCGGCGCCGGTGGGATGGGCGTTGTCCTAAAAGGCTTGGACCGCGCACTGGACCGCACCGTAGCTATCAAGGTCATGGCTCCCCATTTGGCGACCAGCGGTGCGGCCCGACAACGCTTTGCACGCGAAGCACGCGCAGCGGCGGCGGTGATCCACCCCAATGTAATTGCGATCCATTCTGTATGCACCGATGCCACGCTCCCCTATCTGGTGATGCCTTACGTCGGCGGTGCTTCGTTGCAAAAGCGTATCGATTTGGAGGGGCCGCTGCCGGTACCCGACATCTTGCGTATCGGCATTCAGATCGCCGCTGGTCTGTCCGCCGCGCATCACCAAGGACTCGTGCATCGCGATATCAAGCCCGCCAACATTCTCCTGGATCAAGGAATCGATCGACTGGTCATCACCGACTTCGGCTTGGCGCGCGCCGTGGACGATGCTTCGATGACGCGCACGGGGGTGATCGCGGGGACGCCGCAGTTCATGTCTCCTGAGCAAGCTCGCGGCGAAGCCATCGATGCTCGCAGCGACCTGTTTAGCCTGGGGAGCGTGTTGTATACCCTGTGTACCGGTCGCGTTCCCTTTCGCGCCGATTCGGCGTTGGCCGTGCTGCGCCGTATTACCGACAGCGAAGCCCGACCGATCGCTGAGATCAATCCTGCGATACCGCCATGGCTGGTCCACATCGTCGATCGCTTGCATGCCAAGACTCCGCAGCAGCGCTACCCATCCGCAGCCTACGTGGCCGAGTTGTTGACCGACTGCTTGGCGCATCTCAATCAGCCAGTCGATCATCCGCTGCCAGCGGAGTTGCTTGTGGAGCTGCGCGTGGAAAGCCATCAACCACATATTCGTTCTGATCGGTCGCCACGATTTGCCGTCACGCTACGTAGGGTGGTAGTGGGCTTGGTCCTTGTGGGGTTGTTAGTTTTCGGAGGCTACACGCTAGCGACGCGCGATTGGTCTACTGTGCCGGAGACGAACGAGAGTGGTGTTGTGGATAGCAACGTAGATGATGTGGGTTCTCACGTTGCGGTGCTGCCAGCCTTAGAGGCTCCTGCATCGGTCACCTCCGTGGATAATCCCACCGCGATACCGCTGCCGTGGGAGGCGGGTGAACCTCAGCTCGAAAGTTGGAACGACCAACTCGGGCCGATACTCGAACACGTACAGCAGCGATTGCTGGAGAGCAATCAATAGTCACAGTGATCAATGCCCAGCAATTGTCTAACTATAGCCAACTAGCCGCAGTAGCCGGTGGAGCATGATCGAATTGTGTAGAGGTATCGCGCCGCGAAGCACGAGAGAATTAGGCTAGTGCAGGTGTCCCGGCTACGCAGGCGCAGGCAGGAGTGGACTGTGTTTGGCGGCAGGCCTGTGCACCAGAGATGCGACAGACATGAGGGAGTGGGCGGAGCGCGATCGGCTGCCGCGTGTGAGTGTAGTTCGTAGCTGCCGTAGGTGCCGTAGGTGCCGTCGCCTGCGCAGACCGCGGCTGAGGGTTGGTTAGTGCTGTGGTGCACCGGAGACTTGCGCGATGATCAAGTCGATTTGTGCATCGCGGTCTGCTACGGCTCGGCGTTAAACGATTTTTGTACCAAAAGGACAACACCATGCGAAAACACATTTTTTTCACCCACATGGCGCTCGCGCTGTGCATGCTCAGTTCGCTAAACGCGATGGGACAGATAGGACAGATGAGACAGGAGCAACCACTGCAGTTGATCAACCCAGACGGCAGCGCCGCCGCCGATTGCGTGGCGGCAGGGATCATAGCATCCGGCGTTTACTTAAACGAACAACTTGCGCTGTCGACTGCCGACGGGGATAGCGATGTTTTGATATCACCAGATGGCCGCCAGATAGTCTCACTGAACGCTAATGAGAGTGGCATCCTGTCGATACCCGCCGAGGCGAAAGCGGTGGTAGCTCAGAACCAGCACGGATTCGCCTTCGTTCCACCTGGTGCGCTGACTGGCAGGGCGAAGCTGCGACCGTGGGCCAAACTTAGGATAGACATATCCAATGTCCCCGAACAACTGCGCAGTAAATGCCAACTGCGCATTCTGTGGAAAAATGATTTTGCCGGCGATATTCCCAGCACTGTCCTACAGTATATGCGTCCAACCGAAGATCCGTTTGGTGGTCCCTCGAGAGTCGATCCGTTTGGTAGTCCCTCGGCCGCGCCGCCCGATTGGCGTTTTCACAACTACGCTACGCGGTCTCAAAGTGTTGATGTCGCCGATCAAACGATCGTTGTGCCACCAGGAGAAGTCACGATTGTCGTAACCGTTCTAGATTCAGGTTTAGGTTTTGAATCGGCTTCGTCTAGCTCGATGCTGTCGGTGACTTTGGGAATTGTGCGCACCGTGAGCAATCAGACCGCTGAGTTTGCATTGCCAACTTTCGGCTCCGCGCATGGTCGATTGGTTGGTAACGTAAACCTTCCCAACTGGGGCCGAGCCAGCGATCAAGCAACCCGCATTATCGCCGTGCCCGTTCGCGCTGCCGACGTTCCGCCTCCACGGGATCTGGGTCAGTTGCTGGCGGGCATGGCAGGTTCGCAGGATTCCCGTAGCGACCCATTTGCTGCCCCAACCGTAGCTCGACAAGACAAGATCGCGGACGTCTATGCACGCTACTTCGCCTCGGTCGAGGGAACTAACGTGCGCACGAGCGGCATTGGAATCGGGGTAGCTGCCACTGACGAACAGGGGG
>CAKQNH010000097.1 GCA_934255105.1 uncultured Pirellulaceae bacterium | reverse complement strand
CAGAAAGTCGAACCCTCACAAACTGGCGAATTCGACCCGACCGCTTGGCACACAAGGAAAGTTCGCGTAGACGGCAACCATGTGACAATTTCGCTGGATGACAAACAGCTTCTGGAATTGGAAGATGTAGAAGTCGCTCCCGATGGACACATCAGTCTGCATCACCATACGGGCCGAGTCGAATTTCGCAACGTGCTGCTGCGTCCGCTGGGCGCAACCGAATTGAAGCTGGGAGCGGAGTGGGAGCAGGACTGGACGCTGTCCGAAAAAACAGCGGGTACGTTCAGCGCGACTGTCGTTGACGATGGCCTGCAGCTCAAAGGTGGCTTGGGACAGCTTCAGTCAAAACAAGCGTATGACAATTTTGTTCTGCAGGCGCGTTACACGCTAGCGACGCCAGAGGTCAATTCGGGAATTTTCTTTCGCTGCATCCCCGATGCGATGCTCGATGGCTACGAATGCCAAGTCAACCATGCGGTCGCCGACGGCGATCCACTACGAGCGCTCGACGCAGGTGCCGGTGCTATCTTCCGACGCCAGTCCGCCCGCATCGTGGTCGGCGACGGTTCGCAGCCCACCTACTTGACGTTGCTGGCCAACGGGCCGCAGATAGTTACTTGGGTCAATGGGATACAAGTCGTCGATTTTCAAGACACGCGCGAGCCGGATGAAAATCCGCGGAAAGGGCTGCGGCTAGAAGCCGGGCCGATCGCTCTGCAAGGTCACGATGCCACGACCGACGTTACATTTCAGAGCATGGCCATCAGTCCGCTAAATTAGCATGGGACCGTTACATGCGGTCGCGGAATTGCTTATCGATAAACCGCTCAACACCGCTGCGGTTGTCGCTGTTGACCACGATGTGATCGCCCGGCATGAGCGCATAATTTTGCCCCGCATTAGTCGCCCGGCCTGAGCTGCCAATTAGCACATCCAACCGCAGTGGTGCCCCGCCCAGTTCGGTGGGGCGCATGATTGAGATGATGAGCTGCCCGAAGCGTTCATGCAGGCGGGCTTCCTGCACAATATCTTCGATAAACACCGCTCGATCCATCGGCAATGGGATCGATTCAAGGTGTACCTTTCCGTCGCGTACTTCCAAGATCACACGCGGCGCGCCGTTGGGGTCGGGCGCTACCGGTGCTGGCATGCCACCCATGGGAATGGAATAGCCTTGCGTCTCTAAGAAGCTAGTATCCAATACATCTTTTTTTTGTGGGCTCACCAGCTCACCCAGTGTTAGGCAACCGTTCTGTGTCGTAATACACACAGCTAGCACGGTTGGCAGCATCCATCGCTTGGCAAACTTCATTCTCGGCACTCCGGCTCGAAACTGGTGAGACCCATCGAAAAACGTCAGTCTCAGAGAGCTGGCCTCAGTGCTACACACTCAGCCGTACCTCCGACACTCTGTTTATCGGCCAGCCAACTTGAGAAATTTAGTTTTAGCCGGAATATTCTACCCAGAGCATCCCGTCGCCGTAGTGCTGAGCGAGCACTCAGTGCAACCGGCCTCACCCTTGCGCGCGTCGCGGCTATGGACGAAAATGCTTTGGCCGTACAATCGTTTAACGCCTAGCCAGAGTGGCCGAGAATCATGGGGCACTCTACTATGGAGATATGCTGTGATGCGTCAGCAGTCCAACCAGCGCGAACCTCCGGCCACGCAGACGCAGGCAGCAGCGGAGTCGACTTACGCTAGCAGACCTTCGATAACCTTAGCAGGCTGACCGTCGATCAAGCTCTGCTCGCGCCCGTTCTGCTCGTACGTCAAGTGTTCGGCCTCGACGCCAAACAAATGCAATAGCGTGGCGTGGTAGTCGAAGTGGTTGACAACATCCTCTATGGCATGATGACCAAACTCATCGGTAGCACCGTACATTCCGGCGCGGAAGCCGCCGCCAGCGACCCACATCGAGAACCCATCCGTGTTGTGGTCGCGGCCGATATTGGCTTCGTTTTGAATCACGGGCAGACGCCCCATCTCGCCACCCCAATGGACAACGGTGGTATCGAGCAAACCACGCTGCTTTAAATCTGTGACCAACGCTGCCGCCGGCTTATCAATCTTGCGACATGAGGCGGGCAAGCTTTTGACAATTCCGCCGTGGTGGTCCCAGTACTGGTTCTTAGTAAATAATTGCACAAAGCGGACGCCGCGTTCGATCAAACGACGGGCAATCAGGCAACGCTCGCCAAACTCCTTGGTCTCCGGCTGATCTAGACCGTACATCTCATGAGTCGCTTGAGTTTCGCGGCTCAGATCGGTTGCTTCATCGGCGGCAAACTGCATTCGTTCGGCCAGTTCATAGTTGGCGATCCGCGCTTGCATCTCGTGCTCACCGCTGCGCTGCTGGGCATGTCGCTGATTCAGCGATGCCAGCACGTTCAGATAGTTTTCCTGAATCTCGCCGTTCAAATGCGACGGTGGCTGCAGGTTCAAAATCCGCGGCTCCACAGGGCGGATTACGGTCCCTTGATACAGCGACGGTAGCCAACCGTTGGACCAATTCAGAACCCCTTCGACCGGCAACCCCTGCGGGTCAGTCATCGCTATGTAAGCCGGCAAGCTGCGACTCTCGGCCCCCAAGGCGTACGTCAACCAACTCCCCAAGGCGGGTCGCCCCGATAGCGGACGGCCGTTATTCAGCGCGTGAATGGATTGGCCGTGGTTGCTGACGCCCGTATGCATCGAGCGAATCACCAGAGCATCGTCGACAATGGTGGAAAAGTGAGGCAGCAACTCGGAGACGTCCGTCCCATGCTCGCCGTACTTTTGGAACTTCCATGGCGAACCAAAAATCTTTGAACTCGCCTGAGCGGCATTATCGTATTTGATCGTACCGGGGAACTTCTTCATGTGCATTTGGTTGAGCAGCGGCTTGGGATCTAGCAGATCCATCGCGCTGGGACCACCCTGCATGAACATGGAGATCATGGCCGTGGCCCGCGGCGCATGCGGCGGAGTTTTCGGCATAGTGTCGAAACCCACCTTCTCCAGGTTCGGTTTTTTGGGGTCCGCGCCAGCCTGCTGTGCTACTAGACAGGCGAGCGCCAATGGGCCGCCGCGCATCAGCGACGACGCTAGGAAGTGGCGTCGAGTCGAGCGTTCGTGGTTTTGTTGGTTATTCATGATTTGTCTCGCATTCGAAGCTTAATCAACGTATAGAAACTCATTGGAGCTGAACATCGCTTGGCAGGCGGAGGCCACAGCCAGTCGATGTGCCACATCGGGTGCCCACTTCGGATTGCGCTGTAAGAACACGGCAGTCTGCCGATCGACAAACTGGGCCAACTCCACCAGTACGGCAGGCTCAATCGGTCTGCCGAAACAAAGCTGCCAAGCCATCGCAAGCTGCTGCGATACATCGCTACCAGGCTGGATAACGCGGTCGGCGAGTTTCTCAGCGTGCGCGATGGCAAATTCACTGTTCATCATCATCAGCGCCTGAGGCGCGACATTGGAGAAATTCCGCTGGGTGCAGTTCGGCACCACGTTAGCGATGTCGAAGGCTTCCAAAACCGCCAGCGGCCGGCTCCGACGCACTTGGATGTAAATGCTACGTCGCGAGATGCCGTCTATATTCTCCTCCCCCGCGATCGGCTTGCGCTCTCCGTCGAGCTTCTGCTCGCCGAGCACGATCTGGCCCACAGCGTCCTCTTTAACCGGTATTGGAGGACCGTGCATGGTGTCAGCCATCACTCCACTGGCCAGCAGCACCGCGTCGCGAATCGCTTCAGATTCCAGTCGCCGAATGGACATGCGGGCGTAGAGTCGGTTGTCGGGGTCGATGCGATCGAGCTGGGGACTGCGCTTCGAATCCTGAGTATAGGTGGTAGATAACACGATCATGCGATGCATTCGCTTGAGCGTCCAACCGCCACTCATTAGCTCGTCGGCTAGCCAATCCAGCAGTTCGGGATGCGTCGGCTTGGCGCCCAGGTATCCAAAGTCGCCGGGCGTATCGACAATCCCATGGCCAAAATGGTGCAACCAGACGCGATTCATCAACACGCGAGCCAACAGCGGATGCTTGCCATCGGTCAGGTGGCGAGCGTATGCCAGCCGCCGACCAGTGGTGGGACGATTCGGATCGTTGACTTCGATTTTCACCGGATCGGACGTTTTCAACACGGTCAATTCATCCGGCTCGAGCTTTTCGCCGAGTTGTTGGAAATCTCCACGAATGAACAGATGCGATTCAGGAGTGTGGTTGGGGGGCTCGGTTAGCACTCGCAGGAATCTCTCCTTGGGGGCGGTGCTGCGAATGGCCGCGATCTCGGCGAGCATCGTGGCCAACTCGGTCTTCGCGTCCGTGGCACGGCAGATCTCCGCAGCTTCGCGGTAGCGCTTGACCTCTGCAAAGCCAGCGGGGTTGGCAGTAGCCAGCGTCTCGGGCGTCACGAGCGCGTCGAGGTATTTCGCGGCCAGCGCTTGCTGAGCCTCAGTCCGCGAATCAGCGGTAATCGCGAGCACACTTTGCAGCTCGTCGCGTTTGTCCGCAGGCACTCCGGCGAGCTGCTGCTGGGCCTCGGCAATGAAACGCGCTTCGCGTTCGTTAGCAGCCCGTTCGATATCCCCCGCGCGGCGCGCACGTTGTTCGGCGTACAGATATAGAGAACCGGGCGAGATGCTTCCCACGCTGGGATACTCTGCCAACAACGCAACTTGCTCGGGCGTCCGCTTGGCTTTCTCGGTCTGGTAGGCTGCTTTCAATGGCTCGCGCAGCTCATCGGGGACCACTAACAATTCTTCGTACAGCGTGCGGTCGATGTGTTCTTGTTGGCGTTGGTTGCGCGCGGCGGTGGCTTCTTTAGCGCGTTCTTCAACCGCAGCCCGCTGCTTTTTGTCTTCGTCGGTATACAGCGAAATTTGACGCTGGTTAGGCACTTTCCAACTTTTCCAATCGAGCGCAGGATCAAAAATAGCGCGGAAGCGATGGTAGTCGGCTTGGCTAATCGGGTCAAATCGATGGTCATGGCAGCGAGCGCAACCAACGGTCAGGCCCAACAGAGACGTCGAGACAATGTCGATGGTATCGGCGATCGTGGTGTTGATCGCCAGCTCGCGCTCGTCTCCGGCACTGGCTGTGCCGTCGGCGGCCATCCGCAGGAAGCCGGTAGCTGCCAGCCGGGCGACGCGCTCTGGGGTCATCGAGCCGGAACCGCCGGCCTCCGCATCCAACTCGTCTCCAGCTAACTGTTCGCGAACAAATTGGTCCAGTGGCTTATCGTCGTTGAAACTATCGATTACGTAGTCGCGATAGAAATAGGCAAACTCGCGCTCGACGTCCTGGTTCGTGTAGCCATCGGAATCGGCGTAGCCAGCCACGTCCAACCAGTGGCGCCCCCAGCGCTCGCCATAGTGAGGCGACGACAGCAGGCGGTCGACTAGATTCGCATAGGCATCTGGGCTTGAATCGTGGATGAACCGTTCAACCATCTCTGGTTCCGGAGGCAGGCCCCAGAGATCAAAGGTCAAGCGGCGGATCAAGGTGTAACGATCCGCAGTTGCCGAGAACGAAAGACCGTCTTGTTCAAGCCGCTGGAGAATAAACGCATCGATCGGGTTATCGCTCCCTGCGGTTGCCAGCTTGGGGACCTCGGGGCGTCGAATCGGCTGAAAGGACCAGAACCCCTTCTCTTCTTCAGTTATATAGTCGCCACCGTCGAGCGATTCTGGCTCGGCGCGGGCCGTCTTCGCACCTTGCGCGATCCACTCGCGCAGCGTGGCAATGTCGGCGTCGGAAAGATGCTTGTCATCAGGTGGCATTTCGCCTGAAACCACACGCTCAAGCAGCAGCGAATCGTCCGGATTGCCGGGCTCAATCGCCTCGCCAGAATCCCCCCCAGCCAGCATCCAGTGCTGCAAGCGGACGTCGAGCATCCCCTCTTTGACACCCCCTTCACCATGGCAGTGAAAGCAGTGCGCCTTCATGATGGGGCGAACATCTTTTTCAAATGTCAGCGGCTCTGCAGCTAGGCCCGATAGCGGGACGAGTGCAGCTATTACATACAACAGGGCAATTGCGGGATTGGTGTGCATTTTTTTGTGGGGGGCTGGTGGGCGAAAATGCAAGGCGGGAGATCTATTATATACCAAACGTCACATCGATGCGTCGATAACGCGCATGACATTTTTGCCGATCACCTTCCGAATGACTTCGTCGCTGTGGCCGCGCTGGACTAATCCGACCGTGAAAAGAGGCCAATTGGTCCATGCAATGCTATCATTCATTTCGCTCGTCGTCTTGAAATTGTCTTGTGGCCACAGCGTCTGGAATGTCGCCCGTTGCTTGGGAGCCTTGGGCACCTTGCTCTGCTCAGCGCCGGCGAGTTGTGACATGTAGGCCACATCGGTGCCAATTGCCACCGAGTCGGGACCAAACTTCTTGATCGCATAGTCGATATGATCCAACAGTGCGCTGATGTCTCCCCTTCCCCCTAGAAATCGCGGAATGCAGCAAATCCCAATAAAGCCTCCGGTATCGACAATGGCTTTGATTACGTTGTCCGGCTTGCTGCGAAAGTGCGTGTGGACGGCCTCGCAGGTCGAATGGCTGGCCACCATAGGTCGCGCAGAAGCGTGAGCGGCCTCCAGGCTGGTTTTCCAACCACTATGTGCACAATCGGGAATAACCCCTACACGGTTCATCTCGGCAATGGCGCGGTGTCCGAAATCGCTCAGCCCAGCGTCAGACTGTTCCCCACAGCCATCGCCAATCATGTTGCGGCGTTGATAGGTCAAGTGCATCATGCGGATGCCCAGTTGATAAAACACGCGGACGTACCGCAGTTCGTCTTCGACGGACAACCACTGCTGCGTTAAGGGGACGCCATTGCCGGTCAAGTAGAAGCAGTGTCGACCCTCCTGCTTGGCGGCCTCGATGTCGCCGGGAGTGGCCGCCTTAGAGACAAAGCCTCTCATCATATCCGTCGTATAGGTGTGGCGCGCCAAACGCTTGAGCAGACGCAGCGGATCTTGCCCCTCTTCGCCCGCATTGTTGAATACGCAGGTCACTCCGGCCGCTCGCCAAGCATCGCGGAACTCTTGCTCCTGGACCGGGTCGGTTACGAAGCGAGTCATCGTCATTTCTTCGTGCATATCTTTCAGTTCGACCGCCGAGGCACCCGCAGCCATAGCGGCGGCCATAGCGTCACCATCGATCGCCGCCCGCGGTCCGAAGCCGTAAGAGTCGAACACAATCGACTCAGCGTGCAGTTTCAAACCGCGATCGAGCTCCGCAGCGGAAGGCTTCAGAATGCCTAGAGCTACTTCGCGCGACTTGGCGATCTTCGGATTCAACCGCGTTGTCAAATCGCCCACCGGGTTCTGTGCCGCCCCCTGTGCATCAGAAATCTCAGCCGCAGATACTAGCCTGGAACCGAGTGATCTCGAGCTCAGCGACAGCGCCGACGCTCCCGCAACCGATGCAATGAAATGGCGGCGCGCAAACATATACATAAACCTTTTCAAGAGTGATCGTGAAGGATAAGCAAGTAGGCTGCGAATCTTTACGTAGCGGAACTCACGTAGAGTTTCGGCTGCTCCCTTGGCAGAAAGTCTTGGCGACTTCCGCTACCATTGGAGCCTTGCGTTTCAAAACTTCACAGCTTAGGGGTGCCGGACGTCTCAAGAGAAACTAGAGTCACTACCGCCGCGGTAGATTAGGCATTAGTTATCTGTCATTAGTCAATTGCTATCGGATACTGACTCCTTGAGAGCATGCCGAGATTTACAGAGGGACAATGTGCATAAGTCCACAATCGTGCAGGGCGACTCTTCATATTCAGAGCCACGCTCCACAATGCCTTGCCTTGCCTTGCAAATGACTAATGACTAATGACTAATGACTAATGACTAATTATTCTTTACTGCCTCAACGCCATCTGCTTGAAGACGCCCCACTGCAGAACTAAACAAATGTGACGTACCTGGGGACGAGCCTACCCGAGACCTTCAACCTTCCAGCCGTCGCGGTAGTCGATGCGGACCAGCGCACTCGCGGCGGGGTTGTCTTTGAAGGTTTGCGTTTTGGCATCCCACTCGAGCCACTCGCCACTAACTCGATCGGCCATCGCTCCGACCAATACCGACTCGGTCAGCGGTCCACCGTGGCTGAAGTCGCCACACGGCTTGCGGCCATCGACGATAGCACTGACCCAGTCGTGATAATGATCCTGCTTAGCGAAATCGCTGGGATACTTGTCAGCCGACAATTTATCCTCGGGCAGCACAACGGGCTTGCCACCACGATAATTCTTGAAGATCGAGCCGCTTTCGCCGATCCAGAACGTGCCCGACTCGGGCAGCTCCTCGACACCTTTCGGTAGCGTAATGCGGCTGGCGTCGGGGCGTATGTCGCCATCGTGCCACGTCAATTTGACGGTATCGCCGGCGGTCATGTCGCTGCCCGGAAAGATCAGCTCGACCTTGCGTTGCTTGCCCCACAGCGGCCCACTGCTGCCCGGAGTCAATTGGCGGACGCGCAGCGGTGCGGTCAGCCTCAGAGCATCAAAGCTGATGTCAAAATGGTGGCAGCCCATGTCGCCCAATTCACCGACGCCAAATCCATACCACGCACGCCAAGTTTTTGGATGGTAGGTGTCTTCAAAGTAGGGCCGCGATTGTCGCACGCCCAGCCACAAGTCCCAGTCCAAGAAAGCGGGAACCGCGTCGCCAGGGCCACTGATGTCGGTGTTTTTAGGCCACCAGCTCAGCGGTTTATTCTCCCACAGAATGACTTCCTTGATTTTACCAATTGCGCCGCTGCGGATGAGCTCGACGGTCTGCCGGCTTTCGATACTCGAGCGACCTTGATTACCCAGTTGCGTGACCACACCAGCCTTGGCCGCCTCTTGAGTAATCACACGGCATTCATGCAAAGTGGGAGCCATCGGCTTTTGCAAATAGACATGCTTGCCACCGCGCATGGCCGTGACGGCCGGAGCGGCGTGCATGTGATCGGGCGTGCCGATCGTGACTGCATCAAACTTGTCAGCGTGGTCGGCCAACATCTCGCGCCAGTCCTTGTGTCGCGATGCATTCGAGTGAGCTTTGCTCGCTTGATCGAGGCTATTGGAGTCGACGTCGCACAGCGCGGTGATTTTTACTTTCGGGTGCGAGGCCACACCGTTCATCGTTGCCCGCCCCATTCCGCCTACACCGATACAAGCAACTTGCAGCATCGAGTTCGGTGACGCGCTCCGCAGGATCGCTGGGCACCCGAAGATACCAGCCGTGGCCAGCGTAGTGGCAGTGGTCTGCTTTAAGAACTGGCGCCGAGCGAGCTTGTGCTGAGCGTTTGGTTTAGCGGGGACAGAGGAGGCAGGTGTTGGACGCGACGTCATGGTGGACTCCAGCAGGCGGGTTAAGAAATGGCGGCAGGCAAGCCGTCCATCTTACAAGCTGGCGCGGGCGGAAGCAACAAACGAGCTTGTTCCTGCCACGTTATACTACTTGTGGCCAAATCGAACGTGCGTTTCGGTAGCGACGACGAAAGCGTCTCTCAGTCGATCTCCGTATCTGTTAAGGAGTTTTTCAATCGTTTCGATCTTTGACGCCGCTCGCTCGTCCTGAAGCCGAAGAAAAATCACCCCGCAATGTGGCTGCCTCTCGCGATAAATTTTCTCGCCGAAATCTTTGTCATTCGTGACCAATATCCGACCTTCAGAATAAGCCTTAGCGAGTATTTCCTCATCTGTCATTCCGCGAAGTTGGTCGTAGACGGAAAAGACATCGTGGGACTGATCCCGCAACCAACGAGCGACGACTGGCCCAGTGCACTCGTCAACGAGAAACCGCATTTACGATTGGCTCCTCGACTAGTGGCATGAATGACGCGTTGGACAGCGACTGCGACGCAAACAGCAGGCAGGCCTGAATGTCCTCCTGTGTAAGTCCTTCGTACTCAGCCAAGACGTCGGCGACTGACGAACCGTGAGCTAGAAGATTAAGAATGTATTCCACGGTCAAGCGCGTGCCTCTGATCACTGGTTTACCAACCACAACCTTTGGATCGCACGAGATTCGCTGAAGAAGTTTTTGATTGCTCATGATTTTACCTCAATACCATGGTACTCCGACGCGGCACACACAACAACCGAAGAATGCAACGCCATGAGCGAGTCTCCCTGGTAAAATGGAAGAATATCATGTTACACAGCAAGGAAATATTCAAGCTAAGTTCCAGGCACCTACGAGCAGGACAGATGAATACCGCTTCCAAACTAACTGGCGCTGAGTTCGACTCGATGGTCGCACAGGGTGCCTTCGATGTCATTGGACCTCGCAAAGTTGAATTGATCCGAGGAGAATTGCGTTTCATGAATCCAGCCGGCCCGGTTC
>CAKQNH010000096.1 GCA_934255105.1 uncultured Pirellulaceae bacterium | reverse complement strand
GGTTCTGCCTGCTTAACAACGTGGCGATTGCTGCCAAAGTTGCAACCAGCCAGCTCGGTGTTCAACGCGTCATGATCGTTGACTTCGATGTGCACCACGGCAATGGAACTCAAGCTATTTTTTGGGAAGACGCACAAGTCGCATACTTCTCCATGCACCGAGCACCTTTCTACCCCTACACCGGATCGGGAAGCGAAGTTGGCTTGGCCCAGAGCAAGGGGACGACGTGCAACGTCGAAGTCAGTTTTGGTACGCCGCGCTCAGAGTTGCTAGAACGCTTTCGAACAGAACTGACCAAGTTCTCCGATGCGTTTCGCCCACAATTGGTGATCGTCAGCGCCGGCTTCGATGCCCATCGCGACGATCCAATTGGCTCTCTGGGCCTATTGACGGAAGATTTCGCGGTCATAACTCAAGTAGTTATAGACGTTGCGCAGCGGCACGCCGGTGGCCGAATCGTTAGCGTATTGGAAGGGGGCTATAATCCGGATGTGTTGACTGAGTGCGTCGCCGAGCACCTGGAGGCTTTGCTTCAGACGTAGTAAGTATTATCTTGCAGGAATTAAGTGGGATCGGCTCCAACATTCCCTGCCGCAAATGACAGCCGGGAAGGTTGTCCAGTGGTCTCGTCGCGAATTTGATAACGCTATTGCATCTTGAAATGCAAGACGGGGCGAGAGCTTGACTGGAAGTTTTGGAATCGGAACGGTTGAGGGTAACGGCTGGAGGGAACGGTTGGGGACAACCGTTCTACGGAGGGTGTTTGGGGGAACGGTTGGGGACAACCGTTCTACGGAAGGTCTTTTACTACGCGAACCACGTCTGCCGCGAGGGTGCGATCGAAGCGGAAGCCGCGTTGCTCGAACATCTTTAGCATCGGCCGGTTCTGTGGAGCGACTTCAGCGACGACTCGATGAATCCCCCACGATCGGCAAATCGCAAGACACTCGTCGGCCAACATCCCCCCCAGGCCACGCCTTTGCCAAGCGTCTACCACCAACACGGCGAATTCGGCTTCCGTGTGCTCAGCATCCGCAACCAACCGTCCCACACCAATCAATATGCTCGTTGCACCGTGCGTGACTTCGGCAACCATCGCTAGCTCGCGGTCGTAATCATTAAAACAGAATCGCGATGCCAGTTCGTGACTTGCGCCGCCAAATAGGTATCCAAAACGAAGCCGTATCGTCGTCACCGAACAACTCTCAATCATCGCGCGCCATAGCGGTTCATCCTCACCACGGATCGGACGTAGCCTCACCTTGGTTCCGTCCTTTAACGTAGCTGGCTTGATGAGTTCGGCGGGGTACGGGCGAATGGCCAGATGTGAGTAAGCCGTCGCTGGCGTGTTGTCCAGCGAAGCTATGACGACCATCCTCGCGTCTAGTGCGATTGCATCTTCCGCGGTGACCAACAGTGGATTCACGTCTAATTCGATGATCTCCGGAAAATCAGCCACCAAGTAAGATATGCGAATCAAGATTTCGATCAGCCGGTCGAGGTCGACCGCCGGATTGCCACGATAGCTGCCCAAGAGCGGCCACAGTCGCAGCGATTCAAGCATGCGGCGCGCGAGTCGTTCGTTAAGTGGAGGCAGTTCGAGCGCTCGGTCGTGTAGGAGTTCCGCATTGGTTCCGCCTGCTCCAACCATTAGCACGGTTCCGAACACTGGATCGCGTTTGGCCCCCACGATGAGCTCGCGGCCGGCTGGATCTACGACCATGCGCTGGATCGTAACACCCTCGATGCGAGCCTCCGGCATGGCGTCTCGACAGCGCCGGGTGAGCGTTTCAAAGGCCGCGTAGGCAGCATCTGCATCGACCACATTCAACAGTACGCCACCCACGTCCGACTTGTGAGTCACATCAGGTGAGTGGATCTTTACGGCAACTGGGAACCCAATCTCGGCGGCGATGCGGGCCGCCACACCAGGCGTCTCGGCGACGATCGGCTGGCTAACCGGAATCCCATAGGCTTCCAGCAAGGCCTTGGAATCCACTTCCGACAAGACGTTCGATTCATCGGTAAAGTACTGCTGGAACCGCTCTCTGAGACTCTCTCGATCGTAGGCAAATTCGATCGGCAGGGAATACGGTGTCTCGTAGAGCGCCTCGCGTCGGCTCGCATACTGCACTAGGTACTGAAAGGCTGCGATGGCTTTTTTTGGGCTGCGATACGCTGGGATACCGGCTTGGTTCAGCTTTTCAATTTCGGCGCGCACTCGGGAACCGCCCATCCAGGCCGTCAAGATTGGTTTCCGTGTCTCTTTGGCTATCTGGATGAGAGCTTCAGCGATGCCCGTCGGATCGGTCATCGCCTGGGGTGCAAGCACTACGACTATGGCATCAACGCACCTGTCATTGATGACGATCTGCGCTGCGTCTGCGAATCGTTTTGGCGTGGCGTCGCCTAGGATATCAACTGGGTTCGAGCGCGACCAAGCGGCCGGCAGACAATCGTCGAGACGCTGTTGCGTCTCGACGGACAGCGCGGCCAGCGTTCCGTTGCGTTGTAACAGCGCGTCCGCAGCCATGACACCTGGGCCGCCGGCATTGGTCACGATGGCCAGACGTTGTCCACGGGGTAGTTTCTGCCGCGCGAGTAGTTCGGCGCAGTCGAGCAAGTCATCGAACTCATCGACACGCACGATGCCAGCCCGCGCAAAGGCCGCATCGTATACATCATCCACCCCCGCCATCGCTCCCGTGTGTAACGCGGCCGCCCTGGCAGACTCCTCGAAGCGACCAGCTTTGTAGGCGATGATCGGCTTAGTGCGCGTGAACGCACGCGCGGCGGACATAAACCGTCGCGCGTCCGTAATTGACTCGACGCACATCACGATAGCATCGGTATGGGGATCTGCGTCGAGAAAGTCGATCAAGTCAGCGACGCCCACGTCGAGCATGTTGCCCATGGAAACAAAATGCGAAAACCCCACATCTTCGTCGATCGCCCAATCCAAAACCGCGGTACATAACGCACCGGATTGAGAGAGAAACGCCACGTGACCAGGCTGCGGCGAAGCTCTGCCAAAGCTGGCATTGAGCGAGTGCCAAGGGGACATGACGCCCAGGCAGTTTGGCCCAATGATGCGCAATTCCGGGTATGCGCTTGCCGCTCTGGCTAGTTCATTCTCCAGCATCAACCCTTCCTGGCCAACCTCGCGAAACCCAGCCGAGAGAATGACCGCGCCTCCCACCGCAGCTTCGCCGCATTGCCGAATGATGCCGGGTACGGTCACGGCAGGCGTGCAGATTATGGCCAAATCGACGCGTTGTGGTAGCTGCACCACACTGTCGAAGCACTCGACGCCCTCCACCTGCTCGTACTTCGGGTTAACTGCAAACAGCCTTCCCAGGGATTTACCGCCCGACCTGCTGCCTATCAGGTTTTTTAAAACGGTGTTACCGACGCTCGGCGTTCGCTGGCTGGCTCCGATCACGCAGACGACTTCAGGCGAAAAGATACGTTGCAGATTTCCTGTTACACTGTTGCGCAATTTCGATTCCCGAACGGGGTTGACGGCTAAACGTACTGAGCAGACTGTGGCTGGTGTGCCACTTCGCGATCCACCAACGGCGACACGCAATTTGCGCGCCACAGCCAGGGCGAGGAATCGGCCTGCTATTTTTGTCGGACAGCTTAACACATCTAGCCCACGGAGGTCATCGACCAATCTTAACAGCTTGCTGCGGGTATGCATTGCTGGTGCACTACTGGGTTCGCTGAAGTGCAGCCTTTAGACCCTTTTTTTTTGCGCAACAGTCACGCTCAGGAAGATCGTCTAAAGGCTAGAATCCAAGTTAGGATTGCCTAATGGCTAGACTACAACCGCACGTTGGACCGCAATTTGCATGCATAGAAATGAAAGTCGTTAATCGCCGATGTTTATGTTGTATGTGCGTCTTGGGTACAGCTACTCATCCGCGGTGCAGTGTATAGGGATCGTACACGTGTGGAGTCGTTTGATGGGCTGAAACGCTAACATGCTTTCGCGACGCATTCTGTTCCTGGGGTTCTTCATCTTGGCCGTGACCACTGTCGGGTTGGGTATTCGGTACGCGCCGAACTGGCAGTGGATCCTCGAGAACGAACAGCAGTTTCGAGAGCAAGTTGCACGCAGGCCAGTCGTTTTCTGGTGCCAGGGGGTTTTAGCGTATGCCATACTATCGCTCGTTCCCGGCACGGCGGGAAAGTCGGTGGTGGCGGGCTGGCTCTTTGGACTCTGGTCTGCGGTTGCCATGGTGGAGATTGGCCTGACGTCGGCTGCGGTAGTCTCATTTCTGATGGGCCGCTATTTCGCAGGAGAGCTAATTCAGCGACGAAATAGTATGAAGAAACTAAAGAAATTTACTCGTAGATTTCGTCGCCAAGGTGCGTTCTATTTACTGGTCCTCCGTTTGGGACACGCCCCCTTTACCCTCGTCAACTACGGTGCTGGCGTGGCTCGAGTTCCCTTGGCGACCTTCTGGTGGACGACCCATTTGGGAATTCTCCCTGGCACGCTCGTATTCACTTTTGTCGGAACCCGCATTCCAAGTTTGCAGGTCGTAGCCGATGAAGGGGTCTGGTCACTGCTGGATGTACCACTTATTCTGGCTTTGCTCGCAACTCTCTTGCTGCCTATCGTATTGAGGCCAGCGCTACGCGAATTATCCCTTAGGACGCGTCGCATTCGCAAACTATTACGCCGTCCGTCACAAGGGCCGTCACGAGAGCAGGACCTTGCAAAAGACTAGCGGAGACCCGATCATGTTTAATGGTATATCCGGGTTTGATGGTGTATCCGGTTTGCTAGTCTTCATCGCCGTCGTGCTTGGCGCGTTGCTTATCGGCACGTCGGTCCGAGCAATATCGCTGCGGGGTGCGTCGCCGGAGATCAAGAGTCAGCGCTGGAAGAGTCTCTGCGTGTGGTGGGGTCTTTGGGGAGCATTGGCAACCGCAATGTTGGTTGGCAAAGTCGGTTTGGCCATTCTCATGTACGGCGCTGGCCTATTGGCATTGCGGGAATTCAATCAACTCTATGTTCGCCATTCGGCTGAGGCACCGCGGCTCGCCTGGACAGTGGCCTGGCTTGGCCTGGGGCACTACGCTTGGCTGGTGCTCGTACAAACCCAGTGGTCCCTGCTGGCGTTTCCACTGTTCGTCTGGCTTGCGAGCGGTACAGTGCAAGTACTCCATGGGGAGAGTCAGGGCTATCTGCGAGCGACGGGGGGCTATTGCTGGGCGTCTGTGCTTTTCTTCTGGGGCTTGTCGCACACTGTGGCGTTATCTAGCTTGCCAGTCGGCTCTAGCTCGCTCGAACTTTCTTGGCTAGCCGTGGGGCCGATGGGCTGGCCATTGTTCATTGTTTTGTTGACGCAATGCGACGACATCGCGCAGGCGCTGATTGGCAGACGCATCGGTCAGCATAAAATGACACCTTCAATTTCCCCGGGGAAGTCTTGGGAGGGATTTGCAGGTGGTCTTGTGGTAACTGTCCTTCTCTCGGTCGTCGCGGCACCCTGGCTGACTTCGCTGGTGGTCGGCTATCCGTCCTGGCGCGGTTTTGCAATTACCATTGGAGCCGGAGTGCTGGTGTGCGTGGTTGGATTTATTGGTGATGTGAATATGTCGGCCCTCAAACGCGAAGCGGGAGTCAAAGATAGTGGCAGCCTCTTGCCGGGTATGGGGGGCATGATCGATCGAATCGATAGTTTGACTTTCACCGCCCCGGCTGTGTACTACTACGCCCTGTTGTTCACCCTCAAGCCCGAGGCTCTTTAGATGCCACTTCGCGATGAGCTTGAGCCAGTTAGCTCACGGTCGCTCGCAGCGCCGCATATCGAACCTCGCGACGACGCCTATCGAAATTGGATTTTCACGATACCCAACGTGATCTGCATGGTGCGTCTGGTGGGCTCGATCGTGCTACTCATACTGGCGCTCATCGGGCTTCGATATTGGTTTGTGAGTCTGTTTGTGGCACTCACGCTTTCGGATTGGATCGACGGGCGAATTGCTCGTTGGTTACATCAACGCTCAAATTTCGGAGCGCGACTCGATAGCTTCGCTGACGCTGCACTCTACACTGCTCTATTAGCCGGCACGGCAATACTCTGCTGGGATGCGTTTCGGTCTGAGTATCTATGGCTGGCTGTAGCCGTGGGCAGTTACTTTCTGACGACCCTGACGGGGTTGATTAAATACCATCGCATCCCCAGCTATCACACCTGGGCGGCGAAGAAGTCGCAGGGCTTGGTGCTGCTGGCTGGCGTTGCGCTCGTACTTGGTTGGGCAGTTTGGCCGCTGCGGCTAGCCGCCCTGGCAGTAACGCTCACGAACATTGAAGCCACTCTGATGACGCTCGTGTTGCCCATCTGGCGCGCGGATGTGCCCTCGCTGTGGACAGCCCTTAGAAGCGTTCGCCTTCGCGGCTAGTCGTTCGTGAAATTCAAAAATGGCCAATCGAAAGAGCACATGGAAACGCTGAGCGAACGAGGTTGCCCAAGAACGGACGCAACATTGACACATGCTGCGTTACTCGCTGAGATTGCAACCATTGCGAATGTGGATGCCGAAAATGTCAGAATGGTCATGAAAGGAGCTTTACCACCGGGTCAATGCAGCCCGCTCCAACGTGAGCACGGTACCACCATCTTGAAATAGAGTGACCGTCCCAGTTGACTGGCTGACCGTGATCGCCACCGCCCGCGAATCCACCGTGATCGCAGCGGCAGCTCGGTGTCGAGCTCCCAAACCACTTGATAAGCTTTTTACAGCGGATTTTGCATTTAAGTACGTACCAGCGCTCCTGATTGTGCCGTCCGCTTCCACAATGAACGCGCCGTCGAGTAGGGCAAACTCCTTTACCGTTTCCGCCAGACTAGGGTCCAGTATGTTGCGCAGGCGACGAGCAAAACCGTGGAAAGGGTTGAGCACTAGCTGCTGAGTGTGCTGCACAACCTGGCGTGTGTCACCAATGACAAACATTGCACCAACTTGATGAGCTTCCCGCCCTTCCGATGCAATTTCGATCGCCAACGATAAGACGCGGAGAATGACTTCCGGCCGAATGCACGGCTTGACTCGTTTTTCCGCATCATTGAACACTGCCCGGAAATGAGCTGCTGGCCGGGCCACAGTAATGCTGTCCAATGCTTGCCCACGCGTCCCAGTGATGCAGACGACTTGACTGTCCTCGTTCACCAGTCCTTTGGCAGCCGCCAGTAACAACCCCAAGTTGGTACGATCGATCCGAGATAAGGACGCATGCGAAATGCCGATCTGATGAGTTTCGGCTCGACCAAACTCGGCTTGGTCACTCTTCGAGGGGGCCACGATCAGCAGACGCCCAGACCATAACTCAAGCGGCTTCCACGGCACGCTCTGACCGCGATCGACGGAAAGCAGAATCGCCTGTGCGGACAGCGACCGGGCCAATCCTACCGCGTGCTCGGCAACGGCGATACTTTGATGTGGAATCGCCGTTGCAGGCAACTTACCTCTTGGTTTCTGCCCGGCTCTTTCGACAAGCAGTTGCCTGATGACGCGAGCATGACTCGCTCCAATAAGCTGCTCGCGAAACGCATAGCTATCTAGCAGATCCGCCACTCCGGCGAGTGCTTCTAGATGTCTTGGTGTGCCGACTTTGCCCATCACCAGCATGGCGATTAAATGGACACTTTCACCGGCAGTGCCGTATTCGACGCCGATTCGACTCCGCCCCAGTACCAGGCGAAAGTCACCGCCCCAATCGATCTTCGCGTGCGGGAAGGCCAAGCCTAGATCGACAATCGTTTGCGCGGTAGCCTCGCGTTCTTCGATAGCATGGATGACATCCTCTGGCGAAACGCATTCTTTCGCCCAGTCCACCGCATCCACCAGTTCACGTATCGCACTTGATCGATCAGTGGAAGACACTTCGACAATACGCATCGCATCAATAAGTTCATGAGTATCCATTTAGCGTTCCACGCGTTTCGGTTCATAAACTCGTAGAAAGGCCGTGAGCCTTTGATTTTTCGCGCACAGTTAAGAGGGGACACTCCGCAGATCGGAGGACAAGCATCGTAGCGGCCTACTCATTATTTTAAAGAATGGGAGCAGAGCAGCCAAGGAAAATATTTTCCGGCTGCCACGTAGGAACAGGGGACGTGCGGAAGCAAGTCGAGTTTGGAAATAACCATAACTTGGCTGGTGCGAAAGTTCCTGGGCTGGTGCTAAAGCAGCTTGGCCCCGTCGGGCACTGGCTGGTCGGGGACTGCTAGTACGACAGTGCCGTCTGGCTGATACAAGCCTGTGATGAGGAACTCCGAAAGGAACGGGCCGATCTGCTTGGCCGGGAAATTTACTACACCGATAATCTGCCGACCCACCAACTCTTCCTTGGTGTAGTGTACTGTGATCTGCGCACTCGTCTGCTTGAGGCCGATCTGCGGGCCGAAGTCCACCTTGATCTTATAAGCTGGCTTGCGAGCCTCTGGGAATTCTTCGACCGAGACAATCGTGCCTACGCGCAGTTCGACCTTCTCGAAATCGCCCCATGTAATGCAATCCATCATTAAAGCCTAGTCCAACGTCTTATTCTCGCCAGCGATTCAAGCGAGCCGCGAAGGCTCGGTGTGGCGTCCAGTATAAGTCTTGGGCGGCGAAATCGAAATCCATCGTTTAGCGACCGAACGCAAATTGAGGAGTTCCTCACTGACAAATGGGGACGGGAACTCGACTTCCGCATCGCCAGCCATGATGATAAGCTAACTAGACTTTCTACTGCTGAAAAAAAAGCTGGCACTGTTCTTCAAATGGACTTGCAATGAATCTTGCTGTTGACCTAATTTCTGATGTCATCTGTCCCTGGTGCTACATCGGCAAACGGCATCTTGAGAAGGGCAGCACCGCACTTGGCGACCAGTATCGCGTCCAGGTTCGTTGGCATCCTTTTCAACTTAACCCAGCTAGTTGCCAGACAGCCAGCGACGCGCAGAGTCTCAATGGTGAAACTCGGTTAAATGACTCATTGCGTTTTTTCTACCCGCGTTACTTGCTCATAGGCTTGAGGTACGCGAAACAGCACAGTATGCGTGTGAACTTGGTTTGTTTCGCCACCCTGTGGTGACGCTAGCGGCAGTCCTGACACGCACCAGCCGACGATACCTGCTTTGAAGTTTCGCGAATCGATACCGTGTTTTGACAACCGGCGAGCGTAGATCAAACTTCGTCCACCGATGGTGCAATACGCAATGACGATGTGGTTGCGATAATCGTCCAAGGACGCCTCCAATTCATCGCGAGTAATCGCGCCGGGAATTGTCGATACGCTGATTTCGGCTTCCGTGCGCACGTCAACCAGGATGAAGTTGTTCACACTCGGGTTGGTTTGAAGCGCGCAAATCTCAGCGGCTGAAATCTCTCGGACTCGCTTACCGTCCACCAGCGCGAAGACCTTGCCCATCAATGTCACACAGAAAGCTGCGGCTGTTGTGAAAAGTGACTTCATAAGTCACCGGCCAGTGAACATTTCGACAACCACCAACACGCCGCTAATCACGGCAACTGTTCCCAGCAGGACCACCGTACGGTTCAGTGGTAGCACATCGTACAGTGTGATCTTGCCACGGTCACCGATGGGATCGATTCGACGTGCTATCCACCCGGACGCCTCGGCAAAAAGATAGGATCCTGCGAACATCCCAATCATCATTGCCATCGCGTCGTAGTTGCCTTGACCCACTGCGGCCGCTCCGGTGCCAGGACAGTAGGCCGCCAGCGCAAAGCCGACTCCAAACACAAGCCCGCCAATAATGTTGGCGGCATATCGCGTCGGTTTAATATGCATCTCGACTAGACCGGCACGATGCATGAAGTGAATACCCAACGAACCCACGACTACGGCCGACATCATGATCTTCAACACAGTGAAGTCTTCCAGCAGAAGCTGCCCAATTAGCACGTGGTACTTCGCGACTCCGCCCTTCTGCAGGAGGAACCCGAACATAATGCCGAAGACAATTCCCAAGATCAATGTCTTGGCTGGCGATGCATCGAGCCTCGCGCCGTTTGACGACTGCAGGTCGACGTCTGTAGCATGTTCAGTTTCTACCATCGTATGGTCCATTCTCTTAATTACGAGTCGCCTAAACCGCGAACATCAACATCGCGGTGATCACGCCACCGATGAAGAAGCAGAGCGCCGAAATCCATGAACCGACCGCCAGTTGAAGCGTCCCGCTGATGCCATGCCCACTGGTGCAACCGCCAGCCATTCTTGCGCCGAATGCCATCAGGATACCACCGGCAAAAGCGACGACTCCTCTCAGCAAATAGCTCTCAGGACCGAATCGCGCCTGCCACATCGCAGGCAAGAACTTTCCCGTCAGTTCGTCGCCGGTCCAGGCCG
>CAKQNH010000095.1 GCA_934255105.1 uncultured Pirellulaceae bacterium | reverse complement strand
TTCCCACAGTTAAAGGTAGCCGGCTGGGAAAACGTGGATGATGCAGGCAAAGTCCACAAACAACGCTTGTTGGAACTGACCTTCGCCCCAGGCGCGCCGCAGCGACTGTACACGATCGACCAAGGGGGAACCATTTATACCTTCGAGAATCGCAAAGACGTCAGTCAATCCCACTTGCTGCTGGATATCCAAGACAAAGTAACGCAATGGGCCGATTCGGGTGCAAATAACGAACAAGGTCTGCTGGGCTTGGCGATGCACCCTAAATTTACTGAGAACGGTCTATTCTACGTGTGCTATACACGACGCGATGACAGCACCTCAATCGTCTCACGTTTTCAAGTTCGCAAAGACAATCCGCTGCAAGCCGATCCCGAATCGGAGCTGGTGTTGCTAGAGATCGAGCAACCGTTTCGCAATCACAACGGTGGCTCCATCGAGTTCGGCCCAGATGGATATCTGTATCTCGGCTTCGGGGACGGCGGGTATCGCAATGACCCGCTGGCTTCGGGCCAAGATCGTAGCCTGCTTCTGGGGTCTATCTTGCGGATCGACGTCGACAACCCAGCCGATGGTAAGAACTACGGCATCCCTGCCGACAATCCTTTCGTGGACGTCGCCAATGTGCGCCCCGAAATTTATGCTTATGGCATGCGCAACCCATGGCGGATTGCGTTCGACAAAGCGACTGGGCGATTGTGGGCTGGCGATGTAGGCCAAGAGCTATGGGAAGAGGTCGACATTATCGAAAAGGGAGGCAACTACGGTTGGAGCCAGCGAGAAGGTTCGCATCCCTTTGGCAACCGACCTGCCCGCGACGATGTCTCGGCACCCATCGATCCAGTCTGGGAGTACGATCACGGCATTGGCAAATCGGTTACCGGTGGCCGCGTATATCGTAGCGATCGGCTGCCTGCCCTGGCCGGTAAATACATCTACGCCGACTACATCAGCGGTGCCATTTGGGCGCTGACCTATGACGAAACCAGTGGCAAAGTAACCAAAAACGTACAGCTTATGGCCGGAGGTATTCCCGTGTTAGCCTTTGGCCAAGACGCCGCTGGGGAGATCTATTACATGATCGACAGTTCCAGCAGCGCGAGCATCTATCGCTTTGAAATGGATTAATATGCATTTTCCTGTTTGAACACGACAAACAGGGTGCGGACTAGGATTTTGATGTCGAGCCAGAGCGACCACCGCTGGATATAGCTGTGGTCGAATTCGACGCGTTTTTGCATCTTGTCCAACGTCTCCGTCTCGCCGCGAAAGCCCTCTACTTGAGCCAGTCCCGTAATGCCGGGCTTGACCTTGTGGCGCAGCATATAGCCGCGAATCAGCTTGCGGTAGTGTTCGTTGTGGGCCGAGGCGTGTGGACGTGGTCCCACCAGCGACATCGAACCATCTAGCACGTTGAATAACTGCGGCAATTCATCTAGAGAGGTTCTTCTCAGGATGGCTCCCACGCGCGTGATGCGCGGATCGCTTTTTGTGGCTTGCGTTATTTTGGGTCCATTGTCGCAGGTTTGCATCGAGCGAAATTTCCAGACCCATATCTCGCGCCCGTCCAAACCGTAGCGGCGCTGGCGGAAGAAGACTGGGCCGGGAGACGAGAGCTTCACCAGCACAGCACAGACAAGCATGACGGGAGCGATGAACAGCAGGCCGACGGCCGCGGCGGTGAAATCGAAGACTCGCTTTGTCCAACCATCGACGCCGTACAGGGGCGTTTCGAAGACGCTCACAGCGGGCAAGCCGCCGATCGTATTCCACCGCGCATGCAACAATTCAAATACAAAAAAGTCTGGGACGATGTAGGCGTTGACTGTCGTGTCTGCCAACTGATCGAGCAGCCAGCGGATCCGATTCTCTGCTCGCATGGGTAGCGTGACAAAGACAGTATCGATCTCTCCTGCTTTAGCGCTGGCAACCAACTGTTCCAGGCGTCCTAGGTAGTCCCTTGCCTCGTCGATTTGCGACAACCACCGATCCTTGGAACGGTCATCGTAGAAGCCGACCATTTTCAGTCCACAGGCTGGATTGCTGCGCGCATTGCCGAGCAGTTGTATACCCAGTGCGTTGAGTCCGGCGATCGCACACCTCCGCTGTCCGACGCCGCGGGCAACGAGCGTTTCCAGCGCGAAGCGAGCCAGCATATGGGACAGGCCGAGAGCTGCCCCCGTCAACACAATCCAACTGAGCATACTGCTGCGAGCAAAATACTCTCCGTGGCGGGTAAAAAACGCTACAACGCACAGCAACAGCACGGTTCCCCCCCAACTGCTGAGCACCAAGGCCAGATCGGTGTTGGCAGAACGAGACTGCTCGGTGCGATACAAAGCGCATACTTCGCTGACCAACAGGTACAGGCAAGCGCTAACCGCGATCGCTAGATGGGACTTGTCGCTAAAACTCTGGTCTGTCAACCATTGGCTTAGAAACAGCGTAGAACCAATAACGCCCACGTCACATACCCTCTGGGATGCTGCCAGAAGCGAACGGGACTGTTGAATGGGAATATTGGGCATGGCAAGCTGAGTTGAGGCTTAGGACCTGAGTTATTCATGAGCACTCGCAAAGTTAGGGTATGAACACCAACCTAGAGCCAATGCCTCATGCATTTGGGACGAAAACGCTCCAACTCACTATGAGTAACTGGTACAATACCACTGTCCGGAACATTGGCTGCCACAGCGCAGATCCCAATGTTCCCTGTGATCCCCCCATGCGCTCGATTCGGAATCGCAAATAGTGAGAATACCCAGACGTCTAGACGAAATACTGCCGGCAGCGGCCATGGAAAAGTTCCTGGATGTGCTGCAACAACCAGACATCTCTGGCAGAGTGCGGGAGGCGCTGCAGCGCGTCGGATTGCATGAGAACTCGCCCTTAGACAAGGTCAAAACGGCTTGGCAACAAGCTCGCAGTTGGCTTGATACCCTGACAGACGATGGTGCAAATGCTGGTAGTGGGCAAATTACTCTCAACGCCGGTGGTCAATTATTGTCCTCCGACCTGCCCGAGATTCCCTTATCCCCAGCAGTGGCCTATGGCTATGCCAGAGCCGCGACTCATTATCAAATTGCAGCGGCGGTTGACACCAAGGCCAAGGCAACAGTCGAACACTTGCTGGGACGGCACGCCAGTGCTTGGATCAATAGCGCTGCCGATGGCCTGCGGATACTAGCCTCTGCGGATGCCTGCGGCGGCGTCGTGTTGTCGCGCGTGGATGCGGTTCGCATCGCGGGCGTGGGGAATATCCACGCGATGCTCTCTGCTGGACATGCCCCGCTGAGAGAGATCGGCGCAGCCAACGGCGTTTCGCCCGAGGACTGGCAGAGCGGTCTGACCGGTTCGGGGCAAGTTGTGGTGCTCTCCAGCCCCAACAATCTAGCGCGCGACGAAGCGCGGGCTCACCGAGATCAAGCCATTGCAGCCGCGCGAGCCGCAGGTGCCAAGGTGATCGAGGTTTTGGCCGATGGGACGTTGTCCGCTGAATTGCGCGATAAGTTTGGTTTTCCCGACGTGCGGCAATGCCTAGACCAGGGGGCCGATGTGGTCGTTTGGCCCCTGCATTTGCTCGCCGGTGGCCCTAGCGGTGCGCTGGTTGTCGGGGATAGCGAACTGGTTGCGACGGTCCAGCGACAGGCGGAAGCGACGGGCATTCTACTGAGCGGAGCTCGACTGGTGGCCGCCACATTGGCCCTGCAGCTCGCCCCGCTGAGCCAGGATGCGGCTACCGGCACCCTCGCCCAACTGCTAGCCAACCCGGAAAATCTCAAGAGCCGAGCGCGACGCATCGCTGTGCAACTGGCTGAAATGGGCGAGATTAGCCAAGCCACTGAGTGTGAAATCGAATCCAGCTTGGGTCCCTCACCATGGAATCGCTACCACCTGCAGAGCTGGGGGGTGAGATTGGTCCCTAAAGAGTCTATCGAGGAGCTGCGTCGTCAACTGTCGCAGGGTGAAGCCAGAATGGGGCGTAAACTGCAAGTGGTCTACGAGGAGAACGCTGTTTTGTTGAACTTGCGGTTTATTGCCCCGGAACAAGACCACGAACTGGTGCAGACCCTCGCAGGTGGCAGCGACATCGGTGCGACCGAAAGTCCCGCCGGCCCCTCTAGCCCAAGCTAAGCCAAAGTCACCTTCGCAATGGCCGCTAATTGCGGTACAATGGATGCCACTTGAGCGCGGTACTGAGAATAGGCGTCCGGCTATGTGGTTAGCTATATAGTCAGCCGGGGCAGTTATCTGTTTCCTATCGTTGGCTCGATGCTAACTGTTCACCAACAAAATTTTTTGCGGGAGCGACTTCGTGGGAGTAAAGAAAAGTGGTAAAGGACGTCGGAAGGTGGGACGCAGAAAGCGCCGTAATCGCGCGAAGATTCGCCATCGCAAGAAGTAATTTACCAACGCTGGGTGTTTTTGCCGGCAGCCAGCAATTGCTGAGCTGCGGGGCTTAACCCGTACTCCAAGCCTGCTTGATTCAACTCGATCAGCACGTTGAATCGGGCGTAGGGCGAGTCCGCATAGATGACTGCAGCCGGTTCGATGTGCACGACGCTGGTCGCGTTGCCATTCCAGCTTAGCAAGTAAAGAACGCCTCCCAGCGATGGAACTTGTTGCATGCGATATTGCTGTTGCAATTCGGTCATGAAGCGGGTTGCATCACCGGTGGTGCCTTGGACCGTTAGACGCTGCACGCGTTGATAGCGGTCGAAGCTGTAGGTCAGTGTTCCGGCTATGTCGCTGGGGGTGGTCCCCGTTACTAGGGGAACGCGCAAGCCGTCCATTTGCGTGTCGGCCAATACGGTCGTGACGCGTGGGAAGCGTTCCAGCACCCAGCCGGGCGAAATATCGAACCGCAATATCTCTGTTAGAGAGTGAATGGCCGGCTGCGACAAGTCGTGGTCAGCCAGCAGCGGATTGAGCATATTTCCTGCCGGACGACTGGCACCCGCTCCTCCCATCGAACCCTGTCCAGCAGGATTGATCGCGGTGAAGAAGCCGCCTGCGTAGTCACCGGCCGCACTCTCTGCGCCGCCATTGCTACCGACCATATGGGTCAGCCCGCCCGTGGCCTGCTTGCCTGCGTCGGTCTCCAGCAGCATGTAGGGACCACCAGCGGCACCCGCTAGCAATAGCAGGCCAGACAGCGGTTTTTTATAGAATGGTTCAGACATGCTCGATCGTTTCCTGCGGCGTCGGTATCTAACCAGAGTCGACGTATCGTATTGATCGACTGATCGAAGCATCTGATTCCAGCCCAGCGTCGACCTCCCAATTAATCGCTAAAAACGGATTTGATCTGCTGCCGTGTCTCAATTTTTCGACCCGCCACCGGCTATCGCTTGGCTCATTGCACACGGTCGCAAATTGCTGCAGGCAACCAGCGACGGCCAGCCTGCAGATCGCGGACTCCACTTGGCAGCGTGGCAGAATGAGCTGTTGCGGCGACAGATTGCTTATCGCTGGCGTAGCCGCAATCGATTTCCCGAGCCTGAGCGGTGGTTATGGACCGACGTTAGCTTGGCACAAGCCAGCGACTATTGGTCGGCCCAATACAAGGCGGGGTTATTTCCGGTCGGCGCGGCGGTTGTGGATGCTTGCTGCGGCGCTGGAGCGGATTTAGTGGCTCTGGCTGGGCGCGGCCCGGTGTTGGGCGTCGATGCAGATCCGGCCTTAGCGGCACTAGCCCGCGACAACGCGCGCGAGCATGGCTTCGACGTCCCAGTTCATTCCCTGCGTTTGCCCTGCGAGCTTCCGGGCAGTTGGCAGGGACCAGCGTCATGGTTGAGCATCGACCCCGATCGACGCCCTGACGGTCAGCGCACCACGGATGCACAAGCCTTCAGTCCAGCACTGGATCAAGTGCTGCAGATGACCCAGCGGTACGCGGGTAGCATTATCAAACTGGCCCCCTCGACCCGCACCGACGAGCGGCTCATGGACCGTATCGACGCCACCTGCGGACGCATGTGGTTAGGCAGTCAGGGGGAGTGCCGGCAGATGTTGCTTTTAACTGGAGAGCTGCGGCTATTCAATCCTCTGCATCATGCCTCGCATCAGCCAGTCGATGAGCATCGCTGCGTTGATGACGGCCAACTGCGCACCGCCGTATTGTGCGAACCAGCCACGGACGGAGGACGGGCCAGTGGTATCAACCATATCTACCAAGCTAACATGCCGCACAGGGCAGACGTAGAGCTGCCGCTGGCCGATATCGGGCGCTACGTGTTTGACATTCACCCGACGCTCCACGCCGCCGATCTGCACCGCCCATGGAGCGTTGAACATGGCCTGAGCCCCATTTCCGAATCGCACGGGTACTACACCTCAGATACTTTGGTTTGTTCTGCTTGGGCCCAGGCCTTTGAACGGATCGTCGTGTTAGCTTGGGATGACCGCAAGATTCGCAAATGGCTGCGCGGCTTTGGGGCGGGGCAGGTAGAGGTCAAGGTTCGGGGAGTACATCCCATGAAGCTGCGCGTCGATGCCAACGCTTGCCAGCGACGTTATTCGCGGAGCGACGGCGAGCCCGTTACATTGCTCGTCACCCGCATCGGCGACCGCTTGCGCGGCATCGCCGCGCGTCGCCTGCCAACTGCAGGAGACGTTTAGCTTGAAACATGCGTTAAACCGCGTGGGCAACGCCCCGCGTGTCTACGCTCAGCAGCGCGGGGCCCGGTGGGCACGCGGTTTTTCGATCCTTGCCAAGTTGCGGTCGTTGTTGTTCGGAGACGCGAGCGATCGGTGACTCGGCGGAGTAGAATATGGACACTAGAATATTGACACATGGACACTCACTGCACCTGACAATCCTGCGACTAAAGTTCAACGCAATGCAACCGCTTAATCCCAGAGATTTGCTGATTCGTCGCAGTCCGCTTGAGGCGGATCCCGAGCTGTCTGCCGACTCAGCCCCGCCGGCTTCCCGCCCCGTAACGCTGGAGCGATTTCAGGCTCTCGAGCAGACGATTCGCGAGCGACCGTTGAGTGTCGAACCCTACCTGGAGCTGGCTGACTATTATTTCGCCCGGCAGCGATGGGTTGATGCGCGACGCATACTGGAGATCGCATGTCAGCGTTTTCCCGAGGTGGAGCAGGCGCAGTTCTTGCTGGAAGAAGCCCAGTTGGCCCGCTCGTTGCAGCTCAATGATCGCTCTGAACAAGCTCATCGCAGCGAACCCACCACGCTGACTCTGGCTGCATTGGAACAATCCCAGTTGGAGCTGAACGTGCTGCGCGAGCGCGTGAGTCGCGCGCGATTGCAGCGCCACCCAGAGCAGGTTCAGTTGTACTTGCCGTTGGCCACGGCTTTGCACGGCTTGGGGCAAACCCCTGCGGCCATCGAAGCGCTGCGACGCGCGATGGAAGAACCCAGACTGCGCAGTGCGGCCGCCTACCAGATGGGACAAGTGCTGGAGGAGGCCAAACGCATCCCCGAGGCGCTCTCGGCCTATCGCAGGGCCGCCCTGTTTCGCGTTCCGTCGCCACCACGCGAACTCAAGTTCGCCGCACTGACGGCCGCCGCTGACTTGGCACAGCGTTGGCGGTTGGTCGATTCTGCTAGGCGTTACGTGGAGCTACTGATTGAGATGAGTCCCGAGGACGCAGCCTTGCTAGAGCGACACCGAGAGCTGTGTGCAACTCCACTGTAACGAACCAATGCAAAAAGCCCAGGGGATGGTTACCCTGGGCTGGATAGCTTTAAGCGTGGTGGAAGGTGTTAACACGCATCAGCGATTGAACTCGATGCCTAGGCTGAAGCCTGCCAATTGCACATCTTGATCATGTTGATTGATGTTGCCAAAGCCTGGGTTGGCAGCTCGCCAAATCCCATCGGCAAAATCGATGACATCGATACCGCCGCGGATTCCGAAGGCTTTGGTGAATTGGTAGGCTGCTTCAGCACGAGCTTCGAAGCCGAATACGAACTCGGTGTTGGTGTCATGCACGAACCCAGTGCCGGTTGAGTAATCTGTGGCAACCACGCCGGTATTAATCGCTGGCGCCCCGGAGTACTGAGTGGTGAACACGCGGCGGGCATATGAACGCGCCTGGAAGTTGGCCATCGCGAAGGCACGCACTTCACTCGACAGTACCCAACGGTTGTAGTGGGTGAAGTATCGCGCTCCGAGTTGACCACCGACCATTCGGTTCTTGATCATGGTTTCATCAGAAATCAACCTTTCCAATCGCGTGTCCGTAGTCGGTGCTGCAAACGGATTGGTGATCTGGGTGACGTCGCGGGTGTAATTCTGGTTCTGAGCAAGGTCGTCCACAGTCGTGTACTTGAAGCCAATCATCGGCTCGATAATTCCACCGTAGCGATACGGTTCGCGGCGCCAAGTCTTATTGATTTCAAAGTTGCTCATACCGAACACATTCAAGCTGTCTTGCAGAATGTAGACGCGTGTATTGAACTGGGGATCGTTTTCATCGATAAACGGTACCGTACTGGTAGTCCCCGTTCCCCCTGGAGTGTAGATACGGTTGAGCCGTTCCTGATAGATCGTATCGTAGACGTTGGGGCCGCCGATGTGCCGGAAGCTGGCCAACCATCCCGTTCGCTCCGAGGTCATGAACCCCACATCAAAACGATTGCCCCACCCGAAGTCTCCGGTATTAGCGGAGCTTTCCGTACTGGGCCGTGAGACCCACAGGTGCGTACGGTCATAGGTGGCGAACCAGCCCGTGGGGGCTCGTTTGCGCGGCGACTGATCCAGCATCGCGTCGACATCGACGGGAGCAAAGAACTGCCAATCAGGATCGAACTCCAGTGGTTCAGCGAACGGATGGAACGCTGGTCCATTGGGTAAATTTTTCCCTTGAGCCATTAGGCCGGGACTGGCTACCATCACAGTAACCGCAGCGATGACTCGCCATGCTATATTGAGCAACGACATAACTACCTTCCACCGTAGCAAACGGAATCGCCCCCACGCGTCCAGCCTCATCAGAGACCGGCGGACGCACAAAATTCTGGTCGTGCCGGTAATATCGGATACTCCGCGAAAGATAGTTGAATCACACTAGGTAAACCTTGTCGGAAATACCCTTTCTTTCGTGGCGAACAGGAGCTATCCCGCAGTTTCGGCAGTCTAGGCCAGATAGGCAGCACAGTCTTTCAATGCATGCATTGTTTGGCTGAAAAATGTGGGTGTACTTTACCCGGCGGCTTAACATCGTGAGAGAATTGCCGTCGTAGCCGAAGTCCCCAGACTTTGGACTTCGCTTAGTTCATCCAAAGTCTGGCGACATCGGCTACTAATATCTGCGACAGTTGTCGTTGGCCAGGCGGGTTAAATTCCCCGCCTAAATTCCCAGCCAAGGTTTGATCACGCCTAGCGTCAGCAGCATGATCAGAGCGATAGAGATCAAATTCAACACAAATCCGGCCCGCACCATCTGGGCGGTCGTGATTCTGCCCGATCCAAATACGATAGCGTTGGGGGGCGTAGCCACCGGCAGCATAAATGCGCAACTGGCGGCCACCGTAGCGGGAAAGATCAGCAGATAGGGATGCACGCCCACTCCCGGCCCCAGCGCGGCCAGCACGGGGACCAGGGAAGCGGTCGTGGCGGTATTCGAAGTCAGCTCAGTCAGGAAGACAACGGTGGCCGTCACCAGCAGGATTAGCAGCAGCGGTGGCAGCGCGGCCATCCCCACGGCTTGGCTGCCAATGAACTCGGCCACCCCTCCAGCCTGCACGGCTGCGGCCAAGCTGAGGCCTCCGCCAAACAGGATTAGGATCCCCCAGGGCATGCGCGAGGTGCCCTGCCAATCCATGGTGAATTTCAGCGGCGCATGGCAAACGGGTGTCAGGAACAATAGTAGGGCGGCAGCCATGGCGATGATCGTGTCCGACAAATTCGCTAGGGGCTGATAAGTGGCTCCAGCCCACTCGAAGTGCAAACCGCTTAACAGCGGGCGGAACAACCATAGCCCAACCGTCAGCACAAACACTCCCAGAGTATTCCATTCCCCTCTACTCATCTTCCCCAGTTGGCTGAGTTCACGCTGGACCATTTCGCGTCCCCCGTCCAGCTCGATATCGCCGATCGGAAACAGCACGCGGGTCAAAACCCAGTACATGATGGGCAAGAAAACGAACGCAAAGCTGACACCGATGGGCAACCAGCTCGCAAAACTCAATTCCAGGCGATACTCTGCCGCTATACCGTCCCTCAAAAACCCAGCCAAAAACGTGTTGGTGGGGGTGCCTATAATCGTCATCACCCCCCCCACGGATGCCGAATAGGCGACAGCCAACAACAGGCAATTAGCAAATCGTCCAACCGCTGGCTGGAGCTTTGGCTGCGTCTCGCTCTGGCGTTGCAGCAGCCCTATAACGCTCAACGCAATGGGCAACATCATGGCCGCAG
>CAKQNH010000094.1 GCA_934255105.1 uncultured Pirellulaceae bacterium | reverse complement strand
GTGCTACTCGTTGGCGCAGCGCGAGAGGTTCCGCCGCAGCATAAGACAGTTCATCGGCGGCTGCGCCAAGCTGACGCCGAGCTTCGGGGCTGTCGCTGACCAGCACTGGCACGCCACTGCGAATGCATGTGGGTAGTAGCCACCCCAGTCCCAATCCCGGTGCAGGCAGGATGCACAGGTCGGCGGCTTGAAAGATCTCTTGCATGTCGGTGAACAGACCCGGCATGGCTACCACGCGGTGCAGCCCCTCGTGACGCAAGGCTTCATAGATAGCGCCCCGCAGCGGCCCATCGCCCAGCAGCCATAATCGCAGGGATCGGTGCGCCTCGATCAGCGGTGCCAGCTCATGGATCAACTGCATGATCTGCCACTGCCGCGTCATTTCTCCGGGACAAACCACCACGCGGTCTTGGGTCCGGGCAAATAAATCGTGATTGGCATTTCCAAGTATCTGTCGAGCGCGGCTGCGGGCTTGCGAGCTGCGATCACAACTACTGCCAAGGCTCTGAGGCATACGCACAATAGTCGTTTTGGAGATGCCCGCGGCCAGCAGTTGCCGCCCGCTGGCCGCATCGGCGGCTAGCACCACACTGGCTCGGCGCACCACAGCCAGCGTCTTACTGTCCATCGCCGGTGGCAATGTTGCAAGCGGCGTTGCAAGCGGCGTTGCAAGCGGCGCGGATGGCACAGGTGCCTGGCCGGACGCAGACGCTGAGCTATAACGCAACATCAAGGGCAACCGCTGCACTTCGGGCAAGCTGAAGATGGCGGCGGTTTCACTTTCGATCGAATCGCAATAGAGCGCATCGAAATCGTTGGCCACACTGGCGATCCACTCTCCCAACTGTCGCGAGTAACGACCCCAGCGCAGCGTATGGGTTGGCGGATTGTCGATGCGCTGGATGGCTACTTCGTCGCACACGATGCGTCGAGGCCAGGCGCGGTTCCAGCGCGGAGTAGCCACCACGGCATCCGTCCCAACGCTCCGCAGGTGCTGAATCCAATGCGACAATCGCAACGTATCATCGTTGGTGGCGGGCCAAAAGTGCCGCGCGATAACCAGGACTCGTCGACGTGGTTTCATGCGTGAGGCTCGACGTTCAAACGGTGATAGCCGCGATTTCGCTTGGCTCTAAGGCGGCCAAGTAGGGGAGGTTGCGATATAGATCTTGATAATCTAAACCATAGCCCACCACGAACTCATTGGGAATCTTGAAGGCTATGAAATCGGGCAGCATTTCGACTTTCTGCTGTCCCAGCTTCTGCAGCAGCACCGCGCTCGCCACACTCTCGGGCTGCATTTCTCGAATGCACTGCAGCACGGCTTGCAAGGTCGCCCCCGTATCGAAGATGTCGTCGATCACCAACACTTGTCGCCCGGCCACATCCAGCATCATATCGTCGCGGATCCACAATGTCTCCGGTTCGGTGCCCCCGCGATAGCTGCTGGCTTGGATCAGACTGACGCGAATGGGCATATTCAAGCGGCGGATCAAATCGGACAGAAACACCAAACTGCCGGTCATGACCGCGACGACGGTCAGCGGCGTATCCCGATAGCGCTCGGTGACGGCTTGTGCCACGCGGTCGACCCCTTCGCGGAGACTCGTTTCGGTTAACAGGGTTCTCACGGGACTAAGCTGCTCCTGCAGGAAACTAGTGCGGTGACGCGCGCATCGGGTAGGAAGAGACATCTATGTACTATGTTGAAATGTACCTTGAGGGGTGCAATTTGGCGACCGGTGGTGCTTGGGTTCACGATGTGGGCTGCACGCATCGACGGAATACTCGGAAATATCGGAACGGTCCTCCGCAAACTTTGTTGGCTCCTCTCTTTTTCGGCAGGCTGCACCGTTGGCTACCCATCGAAGCCTGTTCGTGGGCTACCTTTCGACAGCGGACGGTTTCGGCAGCAGACGGTTTCGGCAGCAGTCGGCACCGACAGGCTCTTCCAAACCGACCACTTGTACTGCCCCAGGTTCGTCACGTCTTTCGAAACCGCCGGACAAGCCATGCAACTCCCGAAGATAAACAATCCACAATTGGTCAAGTTGGCTGTTTCCTATTGGCAGTGGCGCACCCTGTGGATCGCGACCACCACCCTATTTGCTGTCGTCGGTCTGTTTTATGTGGTGTTTCTCAAGGCGGATACCTGGGTCGCCTCGCAGGCGCTGATCGTCCGCGATGAAGCTAACGGTGCAGTCATGCGACTAGGCCGCTTTCAAAGTCAAACGGAGATGAAGGCCGCTCAGGAAACCATCCTGGAGATGGCTCGCAACGCCCAAGTGCTACAAGATGCGCTGACCGAATTGGGACGCGAACCAAGCTGGTCGTCCTGGCTCTGGGGCAACCGGCCTTTTACGAGCTCCGAGATCGACGATCTTGCCCGCAATGGTGTTCAAGTCCGCGCACCGCGTGGCGCGGAACTGGGTACTACTGAAGTGATCTACCTGGACGTCAAGAATCACTCCCCGCAGCGCGCCATTAAGCTCAACCTAGCTGTCTGCAATGCGCTCGAAAATCGCTTGCAGCAAATCCGCCAGGCGCGCGCCGATGGAGTGTTGGCGGAACTGCAAACCGCCCACCTGGCGGCTCGAGAGCAATTGCAGAAGGTGACCGAGCACTTGACGCAGATGGAGACGACCGCCGGGGCAGACCTGAGCGACCTGCGCGGAATGACCGACGCCAATTCGGGCGGCAGCGGGACTCGCCAAGTGCTCGATACGATCAAATCGGAACTGCGACAAGCCGACTTGCAATTGCAGCAGATTAAAACCGATCTGCAAATGGCCATTCAGTCACACCAGAATCCGGATCAATTGCTGCTCACTCCCTCCTCGCTAGTCAACAGCCAAACTGGGCTGAAGACGCTGCGCGATGGGCTGGCCAATGCCACAATCACTACCAGCCAAATGCAAGGGCGCTATACGACTTCGCATCCGCTGGTGGTCGCCTCGCAGCAAGCGGAGGCCAACCTGCGAGAACAACTGCGCACTGAACTCGGGCTATCCATACAGACGTTGAGCAAAGATCGCGATATCGCTCTCGAGCGAGTCGCCAAGCTCAACGCCCAGGGCTCGCTGTTGGAAGAGCGACTGGAGAAAATTGCCCGCATTCGCGCGGAGTACTCCAACGTCGCCAGCGAAGTTAGGTCGCGCAATCTACAACTGCAGGAGGCCGAGCGAGAATTGGTGCAGGCCCGAGCATCGCGCGACGCGGCACTAACATCCAGCTTGATCACGCGCCTGGACAAACCCCAATTGGGCGAGAAGCCGATTGGGCCAGGTCGCACTACAATTTTGGCTGGCGCTACTGTCAGCGGCCTGTTCTTCGGCCTGGGGATCGTCCTCTTGCTCACGCCGCTCGATGGCGGAGGTGGCTTCGGTCGCCGTCGCTTTGACTACAGCGGATTGGCCGGCCGTCGCGCATCGGATCGCGATGCTCTGGCTGGCAGCCAAGCTAGTGCAGCCTCTCACGCCGCCGCCAGCCCGATCGCCAGCCCGACAGCGCATAGCACGGTTACCCACCCTGCAGTCGGCGGCGGTATAGTAGATCGTCGAGCGGATCGTCGAGCGGGCGCTCGCCCTGCAGCGCGGCCTGCGGAAATGCATCATGCTGAAGCACATAGTGCCGAAGGGGAGGGTGAGGAGGCCATGGCCAAACAGTCATCCCCGGCGGTGCATCGCGCTGCAGCTCTAGCCGTGGCGGAACGAGTGAGCGGCGTGATCGATGGCTGGCGCAGTTCGCAGCAACCAATCCAGCCGCAGACCGGCAGTCGCACCACCTCGCGTCCCAACGAACCCGTCGGCAGCTAAACTTATTACCGCCGTAGCCGAAGTCACCAGACTTTGGACAGCACTTGGATCATCCATAGTCTGGCGACTTCGGTTACCCTCATCTGCGGCAGTTGCTTTTTACAACTGGTAGCGAAGTTAGAAGAGAACGAATTAGAAGAGAACGAATTAGAAGAGAAATTGCAACACGCTAGGCAACCCACCGAAGGAATCCAATGGTAGAAGCTCATCTACTGACCAAAGCCTATCCCGATTTGCAGACGGGGCAATTCATTGCCCTCGACCAGGTGAGCTTCCAGGTCCGCGCGGGCGAAATTTTTGGCTTGCTGGGCCCCAACGGCGCTGGCAAGACCACAGCCCTGCGCATTCTGAGCACCGTCCTCAAGCCCACGGGGGGATACGCGCGCGTCAATGGCTTCGACGTGGTGACGCATCCCTACGAAGTCCGCCATAGCATCGGATTTGTATCGAGCAATACGGCTATTTACGACCGCATGACCGCTTGGGAAATGGTCGAGTATTTCGGTAAGCTATATGGGTTGGACCCCGATCGACTGGCCCAGCGGATGGAGCGTGTGTTCACTCAGCTAAGTATGCACGACATGCGCGACGTGGCTGGTGCGCGGATGTCGACCGGCATGAAACAGAAGGTATCCATCGCGCGGGCTATCGTGCATGATCCACCCGTATTGGTTTTTGACGAAGCCTCTTTGGGGTTGGACATCTTGGTCGCGCGGGCGCTGCTCGAGATCATCGCTGGCCTGCGCGAGGAGGGGAAGTGCATCATATTTTCCACTCACATCATGCGCGAAGTCGAACGCTTGTGCGATCGTGTTGGCATTCTGTACCGTGGACGCATGCTAGCTACCGGAACCCTGCAGGAATTGGCAGCCGAGTACCAAGAGCGCGATTTCGAAGAAATGTTTTTCCGCATGTTGAAAGATTCCGATCGACAGCTAAGCCCAGCGGGCGACGCATGAAACAGCACTTTAGCCCAGCGGGCGACACATGAAACAGCACTTTAGCCCAGAGGGCGACATATCCCTGCCGGTGGTGTGAACCACCGGACTGCAACCACCACATGCACTTTAGCCCAGAGGGCGACACATGAAACAGCCGAAAGCCATTTAATGAATTGGAAGCATGTCCATCTGATCTTCCAGCGGGAGATGAACGACCAGCTCCGGGATCGCCGCACGCTGTTCACCATCGTCATTTTGCCAATGCTGCTCTATCCGCTGCTGGGCATGCTGATGATGCAGGTCGCGCAGTTCAGTCGCGAGCACACGGTTCACATCCGCGTTGTTGGCGCAGAGAACTGGCCAGAGCACAGTCCGCTGCTCGACGCAAACCAGCAATTGCTTCCTCTGCCAGGGCTGGAAAAGATAGCCCGCCTGGTCGAGATCGAGACGGTCCCCTGGCCCAGCGATAGCTCGCCCGAAGCGCGGCAGAAACTAGTCGCCGATGCGCGCGCCGCCGTTATGCAAGACGACGTCGACGCCGTGCTGCTGGTAGAACCCGATTTCAGCCGACTGCTCCAATCGCGCACCGCACACGCTGCGCAGGCACCGCAGCCCGATATCGAATCGGCCACTGAGACTGCGGCTGCTAATGCTACTGCTGATGCCGCTGATGTGGCCGCTGACGCAACTGCGAGTCTTCCTGTTGTCGATGTGGCTGCTGATGTGGCTGTTAAAAGCGAGGTCTCGCGCGATGAAGGCTTGGAGTTAATCGCCAATTTGGCGCGCGATAATTCTCAAATTGCACAAAGCCGTCTGTCCGTAGTGCTCGACCATTGGCGGGCGCGCTGGGTTGCAGGTCAGCTATCTGCGGTGGGGGTGAATCCGCGCTTGGTCGAACCGATCATGCTCACGCAAACCGACACGTCTGTTTCATCAGTGCGGCGGGCGATGCTGTGGTCAAAGATCCTACCGTTTGTAATGTTGGTCTGGGCCTTGACCGGTGCCTTCTATCCCGCCATCGATTTGTGCGCGGGGGAGAAGGAGCGCGGGACGCTGGAGACGCTGCTATCGAGTCCCGCGCGCCGACGTGAGATCGTGTGGGGCAAGCTGTTGACGATCAGCGTATTTAGCGTTGGCAGCGCGCTGCTGAATTTGATGAGTATGCACCTTACCGCGGGCATTATCGTTAAGCAGTTGGCGTCTCAAGGTGGCACGCAGATTGCCGAGGTGTTGGGTCCGATGCCGCTGCATGCCTTCGGGTGGCTGGTGTTGCTGTTGATTCCTATGGCGGCTTTCTTTAGCGCGCTGGCTCTGGCCGTGGCTGCACTTGCGCGGAGCACCAAGGAGGGACAGTACTATTTGATGCCACTGCTGCTGGTGACACTTCCACTGGTTGCCCTGCCGATGCTACCGAGTTTGCAATTGAGCTTGGGCACCAGCCTAGTGCCTGTTTCGGGTGCAGTCTTTTTAGTCCGCTCGCTCATTGAAGGACGATACACCGAGGCGCTGATCCATCTGCCCGTGGTAGTCATGGTAACCACCTGCTGTTGCTGGCTCGCCCTGCGCTGGGCCATTCGCCAATTTGAAAGCGAATCGGTCATGTTCCGCGAGGCGGATCGCTGGAGCGTCCGGCTGTGGATAAATCAACTATGGCGCGACCGCGGCTACACTGCCTCGCCGACCCAAGCTGTCCTGTGCGGTGTGGCGATTATCATCGGCATGTTCTTCGCACAGTTTGTAGCGGGTTCGTCGGTGCATGGCTGGCGGTCGATCGTCGCTTCGACGGTTATCGTCCAAGTGGGCGTGATCCTGGCACCGTGCCTGCTGATGGCCACTCTGTTAACTCGTTCGCTGCGCGGTGCGCTGCGACTGCACCGACCGCAGTTCAGCCACGTGGTGGCCGCGATGCTGATCGGCGTGGCCATGCATCCCAGCTACATGGCGCTGGGCAGCGGGATCAGCCAGGTGTACGAGATTGGCGAGGAGACCTCGCAGGTACTGCAAGTCTTCCAGACGCTGATTTTGTCGCAACCGCTGTGGAGCATCCTGTTATTGATGGCCGTGCTGCCAGCCATTTGCGAAGAGCTGACCTTTCGCGGTTTCATCTTCGGTGGATTGCTCCGGGCCAACGGTGTCCTGCGCGCCATCGTTGTATCCGCCCTGTTTTTCGGCTTTACGCATCCCGTGCTGCAGCAATCGATCGCTGCCAGTTTGATGGGGCTGATGCTGGGCTTGATCGCCTGGCGCACCGGTGGCGTCATCTGCACTATCTTGGTGCATGCCATCAACAACACCCTGTCGTTGAGCATGGCTTGGTGCGCAGCGCGGCAAGTCGAATTGCCCGCCGGCCTGCAATGGGCCATCAGCACCGATGGCCAGTCGTGGTCGTACCGTCCAGAATGGATGGCTCTCAGCTTCCTGCTAACGCTCGCACTGTTGATCGTCTTATTCCGCCGCAACACGCACACTCAGCGGGCCGTGCAAGCCGAACTCGCTTAAAGCTCGCAGTGGCAGTCCTGCATCTTGCATCGCGACCGAGAAAAAAGCTCCACCAGCGCGCGGCACATCATCGAGGTCGCAACCCGCCTGAGCTCGACCACGAAATACGTCCCATGCTGCGACGCAGGGATTGATTTGACGGATCACCCCATTGGCGCAGAGGTATTGCGGACTTGGGTTCGTGTGGGTTTCAGTTTCTGGGGCGATGCCCCAGACTTTGGTAAATATGGCCTTTGGCCACGGAAGCCAACGCAGGCACTGACGCCCTGACGCTCGCTCTTTTGCTCGCTCTTTTGATCGTCCTATTCAATTTCAGTTGCAACACGCACGCTCAGCGGGCTGCGCTGGCTGCAATCGCGTAAGGCCCCTTTAGCGGGGGGATCTTGGGCATTCCCCGCTTTTTTTGTTGACGCGCCAATTCCAATCGGATAAGTTCAGGGCAACTCTTCCGCCCTTTTGAGCGGTCATGATGCGCAGCTAGTTTGTTTCCCGGTAGATCTTTTCATCACTTTTCTGTCTTGTTGGGGAGTAAATTCGAATGGTCAGGTATCGTTTGCGTAGAGGTTTTACCCTGGTAGAGCTCTTGGTTGTTATCGCCATCATTGGCGTTCTGGTCGGCCTGCTGCTGCCGGCGGTTCAAGCGGCGCGTGAAGCAGCGCGGCGCATGCAGTGTTCAAACTCACTGAAGCAGCTTTCGCTGTCGTTGCACAATTACGAGAGTGCCTTCAAGGTATTTCCGACTCGCAAGGGAGGTACGTCGGCACCATTCATTGGAGGTGGCCGCGCCAACAGCAACGGCAACCGACGCTCAGGGTTTATCTCGCTGCTGCCGTTCATCGAGCAAACGGCTATGTATCAACAGATCGAAGCGGGCGATCCAACCGGCACAGTCACGGGCTTTACCGGTTCGGGCGGCCCCATTGTTGCCCCCGGCGGTCCAGCCGCTTGGCAAGGCTGGAAGCCCTGGGATAAGTCTCCCGCTTTTATGGTTTGTCCTTCCTCGGGACCTATCTATCCATCATCCACTACTACGCGGACAAATAGCTACGCCATGTCAGTTGGAGATCAGGTGTCCGGTATTCGCGATGGGACCGTTGTGCGTGGGGTGTTCCAGTTCAAAATTCCTGCCAAGTTTGGCGATATCACCGATGGCACGAGCAATACGATTGCCTTCAGCGAACGGGTCCGCGCCAGTTTTGGACTGTCGGCGGTGAATGCAAATCAAGTCGAGAACGTCGTGGGTACGGCCACCGGGATCGCTGGAATTGTCAACAGTCCACGCCTTTGCCTGACGCAGAGCGATGGCAAGTACTTCAAAAGTGGTGTGACGGTTAAAGGGCGGTTTGGGTCGCTGTGGATGGATGGCCAAGCGGAACGCGTCTGCTTCAACACGGTCTTGCCTCCCAATTCGCCCTCCTGCACCGAAGACTCGGACCCCAATGCAGATTCAGTGAACCTCATCATCTCCCCCAGCAGTCGCCACACCGGCGGCGTGAATGTCGGCTTGTGCGATGGTTCAGTTCGCTTTATTAGCAATAGCATCGATACAGGAAATACGCTGGTGGGGCAGTCTGCCGGCGGGATGAGCAACTACGGCGCATGGGGCGCACTGGGCTCCAAATCCGGTGGCGATCTCGTCACGCTCGACTAACGCCTGACTGCGTTGGAATCCACAAGACATGAGGTGTCACTGACATCTCATGTCTTTTCGTTGATCATGCACTCAACAGTAAGTTTGAGTTGTGCTCTCGATTGCACCGTTGGGATGGCGATTGGCTGCGTACAATGGTGCTAGCTCTTGCATTGGTAGTTAGCTACTACTATTTTGGATTGCATTGCCTCGTGTAAGCACACTCAGAGAGGGCTTGCGCTTACTTGCCGGTCGGCAATTCTTTCTGTTTTCCTTCTCTTTGGGTTCTAGACTCGATTGAGTCATCACTATATTTCTGTTTTAGGAGTGTTTCACATGACGAGATTTCGTTCGACCAGAGGTTTTACTCTGGTTGAGTTGCTGGTGGTCATCGCGATCATCGGCGTTTTGGTCGGCCTGCTGTTGCCAGCGGTTCAAGCGGCGCGCGAAGCAGCGCGACGCATGCAATGCTCAAACTCGCTGAAACAGTTGTCGCTGGCGGTGCACAATTATGAGAGTGCATTCAAGGTATTTCCGCCTCGCAAGGGAGGTACCCGCGTCAACAGCTATCGACGTTCAGGATTTATCTCGCTGCTGCCGTTCATCGAGCAGACCGCCATGTATCAACAGATCGAAGCGGGCGATCCGACCGGCACACTCTATGGCACCGTGGTTCCTCCCGGTGGTCCATCCGCTTGGTCGGGCTGGAAGCCATGGGACGAGTCACCAGCATTTATGGTTTGCCCATCCTCTGGGTCGATTTACCCGTCTTATTCAACCACGCGGACAAATAGCTACGCGATGTCGGTCGGAGACCAGGTTTCTGGTGTTCGCGACGGGACCGTTGTGCGTGGGGTGTTCCAATATCAAATGCAGACCAAGTTCGGCGACATCACCGACGGCACGAGCAATACGATTGCCTTCAGCGAACGGGTCCGCTCAAACTTTGGTATCTCGTCCGTGAATGCAAACCAAGTCGAGAACGTTGTAGGTACAGCCACCGGCGTAGGTGGAATTGTCAACAGCCCACGCATCTGCTTAACGCAGAGCGACGGCAAGTACTTCAAAAGTGGTACCAGCGTTAAAGGGCGTTTTGGGACATTGTGGCAGGATGGCCAGGCGGAACGCGTAGCCTTCAATACGGTCTTGCCTCCCAATTCACCCTCCTGCACCGACGATTCGAACGTAAACGCAGACTCAGTGAACCTCATCATCTCTCCCAGCAGTCGCCACACCGGCGGCGTGAATGTCGGCTTGTGCGACGGTTCAGTTCGCTTTATCAGCTCCAACATCGATACCGGAAATACGCTGGTGGGGCAGTCTGCCGGCGGGATGAGCAACTACGGCACATGGGGCGCACTGGGCTCCAAATCCGGTGGCGATCTCGCCACGCTCGACTAACGCCTGACTGCGTTGGAATCCACAAGACATGAGGTGTCACTGACGTCTCATGTCTTTTAGTTGATCACACACTCAACAGCAAGCTTGAGTTGTGGTCTTGATTGCACCATTGGGATAGCG
>CAKQNH010000093.1 GCA_934255105.1 uncultured Pirellulaceae bacterium | reverse complement strand
GCTCTGGGGCATGTTGCAAGTAGTAGCTGGCGGTTTGCGCGTTATCTGCGGTCCGGCGCACCTCGTCTTCCCCAACGTGCATCTTGGCCGCGAAGTAGTGCCACGCAGCCAACGTGTGCCCAGCCTCGGCCATCGCCGGGCTGATGCCTGGGGACTGAAAGTAAGGACTGGGGGTTCGCTACGCGCCACAAACCGAAACGACGGGCAAACGTCGATCGTTGAATTGCATCCGCCGTGCCAACTCTCGAGTATTTTATTGCCTTGTTTGCCTGTGTTGTGCTCCACGAACTGGGACATGCGCTGACTGCTCGGCACTATGGTGTTTCGACGCGTGACATCACGCTGTTGCCGATTGGCGGCGTCGCCAGGCTAGAGAGCATCCCCCAGCAACCGATGCAGGAGTTTTGGATTGCGGTCGCGGGGCCGGCAGTGAACGTGGTGATTGCTGGGATATTGTTCGCAATATTAGTTGTGGGCGTCCAGTCGCCTCAGGTCGTGCGCCCCACGCTCGACGGTGGCACATTTCTGACAAAATTTATTGTGGGTCAATATTGTCCTGGTCTTATTCAACATGCTGCCCGCCTTCCCTATGGATGGCGGACGTGTCCTGCGAGCGTTGCTGGCGACGCAAATGCCTCGCGTCATGGCCACGCACATTGCATCCAAAGTTGGTCAGTTCGTCAGAGACCCACATCCGACCAGCTCACCACGTGCATCGCGGCCTGCTCCGTCTCGGCGTTAAACAATTTCAGTGAGTTGGTACTCAATTCGCGTGATTCTTACATGTTCTCGATGAAGAATTGCACGGCGCGACAGCTCAGCTCGGCAGCATTCTTTACTCCCAGCTTTCGTTTTATGTTTTCACGATGAGTGTCAACCGTGTGCGTGCTTAGGGAGAGTTCCCCAGCAATCTGGCCGCTCGTTTTCCCGCTGCCAATCATACGGAAGACTTCCAGCTCACGATCGGTGAGCAAATCAATTGGCTCCGCCGACTCGCTACGGTTGCCAAGCGCCTGTGGGACCAACCGTTGAGTGATTTCAGCGCTAACATAGCGTTCGCCACGCCTCAAAGGTGACTGGACGACTTGGTGGGTTCTTGACAAAATCAATGTTACCGTTAACAACGGCGTGGCTACCCTGGAGGGCGACCTCAACACATGGAAAGAGCGGCAGGAGAGCGGCTTTCTGGCACTCCACACGTCGGGGATCTCCGAGGTCGACAATCGGCTGACGGTAAAGGGAGTCGCCTACGCCTGGGATGAGCATCATTATAAACTGACTGGTTTTTAATCCTGTGCCTCGGTATCCGCTCGACGCGATTACGCTGAACCGCATCTTTTCCAACAACGCAAATCCAAAGGTAGAGTGACGGTTCATGAAAATCGATCTTGACGGAAAACGAGCACTAGTCACCGGTGGTAACTCGGGTATCGGTGAAGCCATCTCGCGTGCGTTGGCCGCATCAGGTGCCCGCGTCGCAATCAACTATGTCAGCCACCAAGATGCGGCGGAAAAGATCGTGGAAGATATCCAAGGCAACGGCACCGACGCGATCTCTATCCACGCCGATGTGTCCAACCCTGACGCCGTTGATACGATGTTTTCAAAACTGGACGAAGCGTTCGGCGGCATCGACATACTGATCAACAACGCGGGCGTCGATGGAGACCATGCATTGGCTTGGGAATCCGATATCGAGAAATGGCGGAAGGTGATCGACATCAATTTGATCGGCTCTTTTCAGTGTGCTCGACAAGCGTTGAAACGCATGGTTCTACAGAAATCTGGCGTAATCCTCAATACGAGCTCGGTCCACGAGGAGATCGCTTGGTCGGGTTACAGTGCGTATGCGTCAAGCAAAGCGGCTCTGAGTATGATGACCAAGACGCTCGCGCAAGAAGCCGCACCTTACAATGTGCGGGTATTGGCGGTCGGACCGGGCGCAATTAAGACTCCGGTCAACAAGGCGGTTTGGAGCGATCCAGCTAGTATGGAAGACTTGTTGGGGAAGATACCGCTGAACCGAATCGGTCAAACGGCAGAGGTGGCCAACATGGTCGTCGTCCTCGTTTCCGACATCGCTTCTTACGTCACAGGTCGCACCGTATTCATTGATGGTGGCATGACTGATTATCCCAGCTTTTCCCACGGCGGTTAGTTCCGCTGCCACTCTGGGGTTTCATTGAGGGCGGGATTTTTCCAGCTTCCGTGGTTTTCTATCAATGCATCGGCTGCTACTGGTCCCCAGCTTCCTTGTTCATATGGTTGGCACTTTGGATGGTTCGTGAGCACAGGGTCGACAACCGACCAGGCGGCTTCGACGGCATCTTCGCGAGTGAACAATGCTCCGTCGCCGGCCATGGCGTCCCCTAGCAAACGCTCGTAAGGGGGCTCATCGCCCGGTTCTTCTTCGGCCATATAAAGTTCCTTTTGCTCACCGATAAAGTCCTTACCAGCTAGCTTGACGCGCGCGGCCAGTGCGATTCCAGAATTCGGCTCGATGCGGAAACGCAGGTAATTCGCACGACCCGTCTGTGGATCGGAGTCGCTGAACAGACTCTGCGGCGGCGGTTCGAATTGAACCAGAATTTCATGCACCGTTGCCGCTAGACACTTGCCTGACCGCAGGTACCAGGGGACGCCTTTCCAACGCCACGAATCAATGTGCAACCTTACCGCGCAGTAGGTTTCCACGTCGGACTGGGCCGCGACGTTTGGTTCATCGCGGTAACCATGGTATTGTCCGCGAACGATGTCGGCTGGGTTAAGCGGTCGCATTGCCTGAAAGACCTTGGCTTTCTCCACGTGCACGGCAGAAAAGTCCCGAATTGCCGGCGGCTCCATCGCCAATAGAGCCACGATCTGAAAAAGATGGTTTTCGACAACATCGCGCAGACAACCCGCCGTTTCGTAAAAGGAGCCACGAGTACCAACTCCGAACTCTTCAGCTAGCGTGATTTGCACGCTAGAAATATAGTTGCGGTTCCAGATCGGCTCGAGGAAAGTGTTCGCAAAGCGGAAATAGAGGATGTTCATGATCGCCTCCTTACCAAGGAAGTGATCGATGCGGAAAATCGAGTCCTCCGGAAAAACCGACCTTGCAGCTCGATTCAATTCCTTAGCCGACCTCAAGTCTCGGCCAAAGGGTTTTTCGACGATCACCCGCGCATTTTCTGCGAGACCGCTCTCCCCGAGGTTGGTGATGACGGTTTCAAACAACGCGGGAGGAATCGCCAAATAGTGGGCCGGCCGCTTTGCGCCGTCGAGTTGGTGTTTGAGCTTTTGGAATGTATTTTTGTCCTTGTAATCGCCGCTGACGTAGCTCATCAGCGCAAGCATCTTTTCAAAAGCGGTTTGATCGACGGTACCAGCCGACTCATCAAGGCTTTGATGAACCCGTTGTCGCAACTGCTCCATACTCCAGTTGGGCGAAGCTACGCCGATCACGGGAACCTCAAGTGCGCCTTTCTTTACCAGCTCGTACAGCGCGGGAAAGATCTTCTTAAACGCCAGATCACCGGTGGCACCAAACACGACTAGCGCGTCCGAATTAAGCATGGTTTGACTCTCGTGGCTCTCGAATGTTTGCAAAGGCCTGCTCGAGTTGGCTTGTGCAAAACCCGCGCCAGTTCTGGTCGGGTCGACACTACTGGTTTCCATCACGGCAGTTTAGTTGAAGTAGCGATTGGCTCTGCATTCGGCAGGCATAGCATGACAGCGTATTCAAAGCGCAAGTGCTTCGCATTTGAACAAGAGCATGTGACTAGAGATTCGCACGTTGCGTGAGCAGTTGGTTCGGCTCGCGGCTAAGAAAATCCAACAAATCGAAGCAGTTCTGACTTCCGAGCAGGTGAAGACGCTCAAAGAGAGCCGCAAGCAGGCTTCGCCTGCCAAACCTTCGGCGACGTCACTACAACATTCGCAAAAGTAGTGCTGACTTTCGGATTGCTAAGCGTGATAGCGTGGAAATCTGCTCTACCACGCTCGGCTAGGCGTCGGGCCAAAATGCATCTGTCTCACCCGTTGCTTTTAGCTCGCGGACAAATCGTTCCGTAGAACTCTGCTGGCGAGTTGGGTATGGCCACTTCGTCCCGCTCGTTCATTGCCGCCCCAAAGACATTCGGCCTCAATCGTTTTGATGCAGCCACTCCTGTGCCGCCAACAGTTGTGAGTGGTCGAAGTACTTGATCTTTGCCGAGGTGAAGGGACGGCAGAAAACTGCCATCCCCTGTTCCCACTTCGTCTCGCCAACGATGGCCAGACGCTCGATGTGTCCGTGGTGTTTCAAATCGAACTCGATGTCCTCCCAAAGTCCAGATGCATCCCAGCCGTGGAAATCGTTCAATAGCACCAACATTCTAACCTTGCCAAACTCTTTGATCTTAGCTTCTGTTTCCGGAAGAAATTCTCGGTAGGCTTCGCTGGAGAGCGTCCCGGAAAGTTCAATCTCGATGTACTTTCCCTGGGTGTGCTCGGCGATTTTGTATGACATGGTTCTCGACTCCAAATCTGCGTGGGGTGAAGTGTCGGAAGAATGAGGAATGCCGTAGATACCTCATGACCGCTGGCTGCTACTCGATGGTTGACCAACGTACGCGAATCCAGGCGTCCTCTCGCTGCAGTTTGCGGACCAAGCATGCCAATCCTCGCAGAGCAACTGGAACCTGAATCCACGATTTCGCCATTGCAGCGCAACCTGCAGTCGCCCGAGCGTTCTTGCAATTAGTACGCCGAAACTAAGCTGGGGCCTTTTATCGCGGCATTCCGCACAAACAAATGTCTGCCCATTCTCTGGGCAAGGCGAGCAAAGAAAGCTCAACGCCTAAGGTCTGAGGCAGATCATGCACCGCAACCGATGTATCCGCAACTTGCCTAGTAAGGCTTGACGTGGCGCCAACCATAACTGTCGTGGATATTGGTAACCGACGTCGCAATTGCGACCGACTCAGCGCCGGAGGACTGGGCTGGTGAGCGCGGTGACGTCAACGCGGAGATGATAGAAAAGTATGTGCCAGATTTGAGCTTGCCGATCTACTATCTGTCAGGCCCTAGAGGCATGGTCGGCGCAATGCGCAAGCTTTTGATCGATCTGGAAATCAACGAAGACAACATCCGTACTGAAGAGTTCAACGGTTATGGGGATGCCGCTGAGCTAAATGCAAAAAGGCCAGAACATGCGAAACAATAATGAACCATTGTCGGCGCATCTGAGGAGAACTCATGCAGTCAGTATGCTGTTGCCAATCACATTGTTGGTGGGTGGTTGCGACGCAAAGAACGGTAGCACAACTGCCACCGTCGAGCCCAGCAGTGCGGGTGTGGAACAAGTGGTTTCACCGCAGGAAAAAAAATTAGCCACTGCTGATCAAGTGGTTTCACAGCAACCGCAGGAGACAGCGGCTACAACCGAACAAATGCATCTGGGAAAGAACGTCTTCCGTGCTTGTGCAGCGTGTTATCAATTTGACGGCCAAGGAGTTCCAGGGAAGTACCTCATCGCCAGTCAGCGAGGAACTCGTCGCGACAGCGCGCAACCTCACGCGTGAGAGAAAGGGAGCTTGGACACTGGCTGAGTTGGATTCGGCCGCGCCGATCCGAGTGAAGCCATCGAACGGATCACAGGAAGCTGTGTCGCAAAATGCACAGACGCTTCAGACGCCAAACACGAATTGAATTTTTTCGCCTGCACAGCTCGCGGTGAAGTCAACCGCAAGGGACTCGGGCATCGAAAACGGGGAGTTGAGTTATGAAAACGAGAAAATGGTTTGCGCTGGCAATGGTCGCTTGCGGAGTGTTCTCAGTGAGCGGCATTGTGCAAGCTGCTGAAGGAGACGAAGGCGCGGTCAACTGGTTTGGAGGACCGATCTATGAGGGGCAGAGCTGGCTATGGTTCGCGTAGCGGAGTTCGCCCGCGTTCCGCCAACAAACCGAAGTCTCTACCGGTTTTGGCACGCTGCCTGCACGGGGCTCACTCTCTGCGAGGTCGGCCGCGGAAGCTAACACATATCTTCGTTCCGCTTTCCTCTCAGTTTTGATTTGAATTTGCAATATGAATACACCGAAACGGCCCATAGCCGGACAATGTCTTGTTGCTGAGTTCGCCAGTGTGGAGCAGGGCAAAGCTGCGCTTGAGACTCTGATCGCCCGTGGGTTTCAGTCCGAAGCAGTGACGCTGGTTTGGCGAGATCACGATCAAGCGCTCGCCGAAGTCGAGCTTTCCGACAAGGGCACGCTGAGCGGGGCAGCGGAGGCCGCTGCTTTCGGCGGCTTGATGGTCGCAAGTCTGACGATTCCGGTCATGAGCGGATCGGTGCTGTTTCCCGTGCTGGTCGTCGTTCCGTTTGCAATGTTCGCCAGCGGTGCGGTTGCGGGACTCCTAATCTATGAAGTCGCACACGCGGGAGATCACGCGAAAATTGCGAAGAACTACCACCACCGGCTGCTCGCGGGCGCCGCGCTGATCATTGTCAGCGGTTCGTACGACCGCCTTCGGGATGCCGAAGCTTTGCTGCGAGATCTCGGCGCAAAATCGCTCGAACAATTTAAGCAGCACTGCAACTGCGGGACAATCGCTGATGGGCATCGGCCAAAGCCGCGCGAAATTAGTGGGAGAGAAATCGACCGGGGTAGCGTTCAGCGACGTGGCCCGTTGTGACGAAGCGAAGTTCGAACTGCAAGAAGTCGTCGACTTTCTGAAACACCCAGATAACTACGTTGCGCTAGGCGCGAAAATCCCCAAAGGCGTGCTCTTGGTCGGCCCGCCGGGAACCGGCAAGACATTGATGGCGCGCGCAGTCTTTGCTCGGTACGAGCAAGTCTTGCTCCACAACGGGAACGCTACCGCCTTTTAGAAGCAGAATCTGCGCAATTCGCAGCATCCTCAGTGCAACGGTACGCTGCTTGCCAAGGGTCTTACAGCATGGTCTCCCCCCTCTTTTTATTGGACACGAAAGATGAACTGGAAAAGAAATTTGAAGAAGGGTTTGATGGCACTATCGGCGGTAGCTCTCATGGGCTATCCGCTGCTAGGCTTCGCACAAGAGGCAACTTCCACACCATCAACTCCGGCACCAGCAGCGAAGCAGTCAGCAGAGAAACGGTCAGCAGAAAAACAGTCAGCAGAGAAACAGTCAGCAGAGAAACAGTCAGCAGAAAAACAGTCAGGAGAGAAACGGTCAGCAGAGAAACGGTCAGCAGAGAAACGGTCAGCAGAGAAACAGTCAGCAGAGAAACGGTCAGCAGAGAAACGGCCAGCGGCGAGACGGCCAGCGGCGAGACGGCCGGGTGGCCAGCAACAGGCCTATCAACCGCCAGCACTGGGAGTAGAAGTCAGGGGTAGCCCCAAAGGAGTGCAGGTGCTAAATACGATTCCCGGTAGCCCAGCAGCCAAAGCGGGGATTCATCCGGGAGATTACATCACTGACGTGAACGACGAAGACATCATGACGCCTCAAGATCTAAAGACAAAAATCGCAGGCCTGTCGCCGTTTGACACGATCGACGTCACACTTTGGCGTGCGGGCAAAGACGTCAACGTGAGAGTCGCTTTGGCAGCCCAGGCGAAGACTCTGCCCGAACATCATCGCTCATGGCTGGGTGTGATACTGCAGATGACGGACACGGGTGCCGAAGTCGACTACGTCCACCCTGACAGTCCCGCCGCCCAAGCCGGTTTGCAAGTTGGCGATATCATTTCCACTGTCAATGGACAGCCGTTTAAGAATCTGAGCGAATTCACCAGCGCTGTTCAGGACTTGGGGCCCGGCAAGGATCTAACGATGACGATTCTCCGAGATGGAGTGGAACAATCTGCGACCGCACAGCTTGCGGAAATTGACGGTGCCCCCATCACCTGGATGTTGCACTTGTCGGAGCAAGCCGAACCGGGGTCGGCACCGCACGAGTTGGAAGAATTGCTGAACGAAATGCGACGCGAATTGCAGTCGCTCAAAGCCGATGTGGAAGAGCTCAAAGCCAAGCCTGACAATAAGGATGTGTCCTTGCGACCCGTAGCGTCGAGTGGCGGTGCAGTGTTCGTCCAGCATGGCGGTGGGCATCGCAGCAGCGGCTACCGCGGCAGCCGCGGTTATCATGGTGGCTATTACGGCGGCTACCGCGGTGGCTATCGCGGTTACGGGCTGGGCGGCTTCGGACTCAGTTTCGGATCGCCTTACTATTACGGCTACCCAGCGGTGGCGGCACCCAGATTTCCCTATTACGCGTATCCCTACCAATACTACGGAACGGCGACTCGGCCTTACTATTACGGTGCGAGGGTTCCCTACGGTTATCGAGGTGGCCTTCGTATCGGGCCAAACTTCAGTTTGGCCTGGTAAGCACTTGAACTGCGGGCCGACAGGGTGGGCCGGCGAACCGGTGGTGGATTGGGTGGGATTCTTAATCGGCTGTCGAATTGCAGGTTCGTTAATCGAGCAACATCGACGGGGCAACTAACTTCGATTCAATTTTAATGCAGAGGTGACTCAGCCGAGAAAATTAAGCCATGGATGCATAGTCTTTGCCCAGGCTGAGCGATTACTTGCCGCATTGCTAATTCGAGGCGTCATGAGTTGCTTCCAAGGGAAACTGCATCTGCTTCATATTTCCTCCCACTCCACGGCATAACGGGCTTCACGCTCTCGGCACACCGATTGCAAAGCGTTTGTAAACGTCTTCCCCTGTCGTTGGGCGGGAAGAAATGTACAACGCGGAAAAAAGCGAGTTGCGTGAGGATGAGGCGTGTTCGAAACTCACAGCGCCGGAGATCGCAGCGCGGCGCATGTGCGAGAGAGACGTGTAACGCGTTGCGAATGTTTCGGATTACGGTGAGCGCGGGAACGAGTGGCGTGGGCGATTAAGAATGTGTGGAGGTGCTTATGGTGCTTTGTTTGGCTTCGACGGCGCTATGGCCACTGATCGTCTATTTCGGACTCGTGGTTTTTACCGTCGTGAGCATGATCGGTATTTCATTTGTATTAGGGGAGCGGCACCAGGAGCGACGGACGGGGGAACCGTATGAGTCGGGGAATGTGCCGACGGGTTCCGCCCGGTTGCGGTTCCCTGTGAAGTATTATCTGGTCGCGATGTTCTTTGTAATTTTCGACTTGGAAGCGGCGTTCTTGTTCGCCTGGGCCGTGTCGGTTCGCGAATCGGGATGGATGGGGTTCTTTGAAGCGTTAGTGTTTGTCGGCGTGCTATTGATAGCGCTATTTTATCTGTGGCGGCAAGGCGCGCTGCAGTGGTCATCGACAGCGAAACGCAACCAGACCAAGCCGCAGGCCGGCATCGCTCAGCGCGTCGGCGATAGCACGACAACCCTTCGTTAACGCTTTGTATTACCATTAACTACGTCGTGCCAACCAACAAGGCCGATCACTCAGAATTGAGCGAGCATGAAAATTATCAGCAGCACGCCCATCGGTTCACAGACGCCAGACCACGGTGACGGCAGCTTCGAGGAAGTGATCCGCCAGAACGTGGTCATGACGCGACTGCAGGACATGTTGGCCTGGGGCCGCAAAAACTCGATCTGGCCCTTCAATTTCGGGCTCTCGTGCTGCTATGTCGAAATGGCCACGAGCCTGACGAGCAAGTATGACATTGCGCGTTTCGGCGCCGAGGTCATCCGCAGCACACCGCGCGAAGCCGACCTGATGATTGTAGCCGGCACAGTGTTCATTAAAATCGCACCCGTCATCCGGCGACTGTACGAACAAATGATGGAGCCACGCTGGGTCATTTCGATGGGATCCTGCGCCAATTCGGGAGGCATGTACGACATCTACAGTGTTGTTCAAGGGGTCGACAAATTCATGCCGGTGGATGTCTATGTACCGGGCTGTCCACCGCGTCCCGATGCATTCATGGAGGGGCTGCTGTTGCTGCGAGATCAAGTTGGAAAGGAAAGGCGACCGCTGAGCTGGATGGTTGGCCCACAGGGAGTGCAGCGACCCGAGAAACCCAACATGAAAGCCGCCAAACGCGAGCAGCGCATGCAGGTTGTCGAACTCCGCAGTCCGGACGAGGTATAGGGTGGCAGCAACGCTTCAATCCACCGACGTTGTCGACCAGTTGCGCACCGAATTCCCCGGCGCGATTATCGGTGTGCAGGCGACGCGCGATGGAATGCCGACGATTTGGTTGCGAGCTGACAAAGTAACGCATGTGCTGCGTTATCTCAAAACGGCCATCGATCGGCCCTACCGTATGCTTTACGATTTGACCGCGATTGACGAGCGGACTCGCGTACACCATGAGAACCCTACGCCAGGTTCGTTTTCGGTCGTCTACCACTTGCTCTCGTTCGAGCGCAACGAAGACCTGCGCATCAAGGTCTCGCTGCCAGAGGACGAATGCGCGATCGACTCGATCACACCGCTTTGGCCAGCAGCCAATTGGTACGAGCGGGAAGTCTGGGATATGTTCGGCATCACATTCAACGG
>CAKQNH010000092.1 GCA_934255105.1 uncultured Pirellulaceae bacterium | reverse complement strand
AGTTCTCGACCAACTCACACCATGCCGCCGGTTCAAGCCCCAGACGCTCCAGCACGGCTGGCGCATCGGCGGGCGTGACACCACGCTTGCCAGGGGCAATGCGCCGAGCGGTCCAGTCGAGCAGTTCGATGTACGACTCGACCGACATGTTGAGAAAGCCCTTGTCGCTGCATCGATGGCCACTGGTATTCAAATGCACACCGATCTCATCGCGCAGTTCGTCGATCGTCAGCGGAGACAGGAATCGATCCGGACGCTCAGCAGCAGTTGGGCTCTCCTGGCCACTCGGAGTGGCTGCGGCCTGTTGCTGCTCGAGCAACAGGGCGGATATGCGGCGTTGGGCGGAGGTGTAGTCGCTCACTTCGAGCAATTCCGCCAAGGCAGCTCGTATGGGATTGAGGTCGACATAGGCTGCGCAGGCGAGCAGGCCGGTCTCATCGAGGATCTTCACGCTCTGAAACCGAGACTCCCAAAACTTACCTGGAGTTTCGTCCTCACGGTTGGCTCTCTGAGCGACCTTCTGGCATAACAGCCGCATCCACCACGAGATATCGCTCAGTCGACGGCGGATCTGTTTAAGTTTTGGGAGGTCGTTGCAAATCGAGTTGATTTCGTTTTGCTTGGGCTCTAGAGCCTGCCCGCCCGGTCCCTTGCGCTTCGGGCAGAGCAACAGCCAGTGGCGGGCCACCTCCGCAGCCTCCCAGGTCGCCGCGACATCTGGCCGCGAACGCAGGATTTGGTGGAAATGGTTGGACATGATCGAAAATCCGAGCAGATCTATCGCGAAGTACTTCGCTTGTAGAGCGATCAAGTCCTCGATCCAGCCCTTGCGGTGATCGTAGTTTTTGCCTGTCACTGGATCGTCGCCAAACAAGAGGCAGCGCCGGACGACGCGATTGTAGACATGTACGGTGTCGATTGCTTCTGGATCGAGCAACTCATAGCGATTTAGACGGGCCATCGTGAGTACTCCGCTGTCAGGTAATAGCCAGGTACTAGCGCGCTCTCAGGGCGGACCGCGACTTTAGTCGCTTGGCTGACTTTCAGACAGCCGCTCAGCGCTCAGCCCGAGTCGGGCCTATCTATATAGACGAACGGGAGCTGAAGTTCTTACGCGCTATCCGTCAAATTTGGCAAAATACTTCCCCCCAACAAAGTGCTGTGGCCCCGTGGCCCGTTGGATTAACACGCTCGGGCTAACACGCTTGGCGTTGCGGAATACACTCGGTTCGGTTCAGGGCCACAGCACTTTGCTTGGGATCATCGCAGCGACGCATTGCGCTCCTTCGCGGTGCTCATCGGACTCGCGCTCGTTCGGTATGGCGGAGCTAGTTTTGTGTGGGGCGACGAAGCGGCTTCACTGATCGTTGTCAGCGGTATTATGAGGCTAAAGCACATCCGGGGGTTGAATTGATTTGATGGCTCGTGGCAATTGGCTTCAAAACTTTCTTGCTCCGGTCTGCCGTAACTGCGCAGCGCTTGTTACGAGCCTACGCGCGGTCGACAACAACGACTCTGAGCTATAGCTATAATGGGCCAAATGTGGCTTCTATGGCTTTCGCAACAACTATAACGATGCGATGCACCGATCGATCAGTGGCGTTAACGCCCCGTGCGAATGAGCACTCGTTAGGTAAAGATAAGCGGTCGCACCGTTTCAGTTTTGGCAATGCAGTTCTTAGAAGGAGGTGTAGTCCATGGCACGATCAATTGAACGACCAATTGTCGCGTGGTTGAGTTTGCTGCTGTGCGGTACGTTCACGGTGCAGCCGCTGCATGCGCAAGTGGCCGATGCGGCGTTGGGTGATGAGGCTGTGGCAACGCTGAAGAAAGCGGCTGCGCATTACCGCAATAAGGTTGCTAGTCACGGCGGGTATGTCTATTACTACAGCGCGGATCTCACGCAACGGTGGGGCGAGGGAAAAGTGTCGGCCGACACGATCTTTGTGCAACCCCCCAGCACACCATCGGTCGGGATGGCCTATCTAGATGCCTTCGACGCAACGGGCGACATCTTCTACCTCGATGCTGCCCGTGAGACGGCCGATGCGCTGGTATACGGACAACTGCAGTCTGGAGGCTGGACGCAGGTCATTCACTTCGCCGCGCCCGAGCGAGGACGACTGGGCAGGTATCGCAAGGGGACTGGTGGGAAGTGGAACAATTCATCATTGGACGATGGGCAAACACAAGCGGCCCTGCAGTTTCTGATCGAGGCGGACGAGGCGTTGCAGTTCAAGGATGTCGAAATCCACGAGTCTGTGATGTATGGTTTAGACGCGCTGCTCAAGGCACAATTTCCCAATGGAGCTTTTCCTCAGGTGTGGTCCGGCGCGGTGCAGGCCAAGCCGGTACGCAAGGCTCAGTTCCCGAGCTATGACTGGAAAACGGAGGGACGGGGCGCTGACTACTGGGACTTCTATACGCTTAACGATGGCTTGGCAGGTAGCGTTTCCGATGTGCTGATCTTAGCGGATCGAGTCTATGGAGATGAGAAGTATGCAACCGCTTTGGCCAAGCTGGGGGACTTCCTTATTCTGGCGCAGATGCCCGATCCGCAGCCTGGCTGGTGCCAGCAGTACAACTATGACATGCTGCCAACGTGGGCCAGGAAGTTCGAGCCGCCCGCGATTACTGCTTGGGAGTCCCAGGATGTGATCGAGACGCTGATCAAGATTGCGAGGCACACAGGTGACAAGAAATACCTCGCGCCGATCCCTGCGGCGCTGGAGTACTTCACCAAAAGATGCTTGCTGCCAGATGGCCAGGTCGCGCGGTACTACGAATTGCGGACCAACAAACCGCTCTATATGGATGCCGCCTATCAGCTCACCTACGACGACTCGGCCACGCCGAGCCACTACGGCTGGAAGCAGCCTGCACACTTCGAAGAACTCGCCAGAGCTTACATCGCTGTGAAGGAAGGCAAGCTCATTGAGTCGACTCAGCCGATTGTGGCGTTGGAGGATGACGTGCGCCGGATCATAGGAGAGCTGGATCAGCAAGGGAGATGGGTTACGCTGTATGCCGGCGAACGACTGGTCGGTCAGCCCAAATTCGCACGCGGCTTCCAATACATTTCCAGCGACGTCTTCAACCGCAACGTGCATGCGTTGAGCGAGTTCATCAGGCGTCTACGCATATCGCCTCAACCGTAGCGGTTCACGCGACAGTCGTGGGGGGACGAATTGAAACAGCAAGCGTGGGATGCCTAAGCTGGAATCGACAGCTAAACTTGCCAGTGATTGCTTTTCCCCACGTTCTGGTTGATGCTATTTGTTATTCAACTGAAACCGCGATTTTACATATCCGCCAGCGATTTATGGAAGCATATGAGCACCAGCGTTGCCAAGCCCGACAGTTTTGAGTTTGGCGCAAATTGGTCCAAATTCCTTTCCACCGTGAACGACCAGCGCGTCGAAGCTGCCACAGGGTCGCTGACAGACCTGCTAGCTGATTTCGATCTAAAATCAAAAAAGTTTCTCGACGCTGGAAGCGGTAGCGGATTGTTCAGTTTGGCGGCCAACCGATTGGGAGCTGAGGTAACATCGATCGATGTGGATGCTCAGTCAGTGGCTTGCACCCATGAATTGCGTAAGCGTTATGGTGTTGATTTAGATTCCTGGACGGTGTCACAGGGGTCGATACTCGATCAAGAGTTTATCGCTGGTTTGGGTTCGTTTGACGTAGTGTATTGCTGGGGCGTCGCACATCACACGGGCAGGATGTGGGATGCCATAGAGAATTTGTCGAGTCGTGTGAAGCCAGGTGGCAAGATGGTTTTGGCAATCTACAACGATGAACTTTACGTATCTCAAATTTGGAGATCGATTAAGCAACTGTACAACCGACTGCCTGCGATGCTTCGTCCGCTGGTTGTCTTGGGGGTCGGCAGTTTTGGCTTTGCGAAGCGTCTTTGTGTGACGATTGCGGCCAGCGCATTGCGATTGGCCAAGCTGCGAAATCCGCTCGTTCCATTTCTGAATTGGATTCACTCAGTGAAAGGGCGTGGGATGCACGCTTGGTTCGACTTGGTCGACTGGGTTGGTGGCTGGCCGTTTGAGGTGGCAAAGCCCGAGGAGATTTTTCGTGCGATGAGAGACAAAGGGTTCATACTTTCAGAGCTAACTACAAGCCAGGGGCACGGCTGCAATGAATTCGTATTTACCAAAGCTGATTGACACTTCGCTGTGCTGTGCTGTGCTGTGCTGTGCTGTGCTGTGCTTTGCTTTGCGTTCGTGATCGTCGCTGTCGTCGTCGCCGGTGCAAAAGATTCTGGCGGCGAGCTTATATAAAGGAGGCCATGGATGCTAATAGGCGGGCTGGTCGCGGTTCTCATCTTCATCGCATTTCTCGCTTCCGCGCGGCGCTCACCATCTGCGCCGGCCGATGACGACTGGTTTGTCGATGAGTACTTGCCGCTCGACCCAGATCTGGATGGCCGAATTGACAACTAGAAAATCTCGCGCTATGACGATTGCGATTATGGATATCCGAGGTCGCCAGACTTTGGTTCAGCCGAGTGTATTGCAGAGTCTGGCGACTTCTGCTTCGACGATGCTCCGCAATTCGGTTAACGTCATGCGCGGGCGATTGTCACCCACGAACCGAAATGATCTGACAATCCCTTCAACTGTTCATGGATTTTCGGCCAACATTCTCGGTCGTTGACTTTGCGATCGGTCGTGCAAATGTGATCGATGGATGACCTTTGGGAAGCTCAGCAGTGGCTGAAGATGATGCAGCGAGATGATAGTCGGTCCCTGGGGAAAGTTCGGGATGGGCTTCCGTTAAAATCCACACGCGGCTCCTATTTTCTCAATTTCATTCAGTTGTCCGTTTGCCCTGACCGTCCCGGGTACTGATTGATTGAGGTTCCAGGTCGCGATTTTGAGCATAAGTGAGTCCTGCTTTGTGTTTATCGGGCTTATCTTTGTTGGTCGTAGCCGCTAAAATAGCGGCTATGAACTCCGTCGGCCAGGTAGTGGTAACGCAAACTGGTGTACGCAAAGGAGTAGGGGATATAAAGGGAATACGCGGAATCGCGTTAGACCCTATGTTTTGTTGGCTGAGTGGTGGAATGGCAGACACACAGGACTTAAAATCCTGTGAGCGTAAAGCTCGTGCGGGTTCGACCCCCGCCTCAGCTATTGTTAGAGGGCTATAGCGAATAGCTGACCGTGGTGCCTTCGACGGTGATCTTGCCATTTGCCAAGAGGCGTTTGACAAGAGCTTCCAATTGAGCCTGTGTGAGCGGGGTCTTTTTCTTCGTAACCACTGCTGACCTAATCGTGTTCTTAAGCGATTCAAGCTTCCGCGGCCTAGATGTGCCTCGTTTCTGGAGGTCTTCCAGCACTATGCGATAAAAGTCAATTTTTGGCACCGCCGGGGCGGCGTTGAGATTCTGAACGGCTGGTGCTGTGAGTGCTGCGACTCGGGCAGAGGGGCAGACGCTGGGGCAGGTAAAACTCCCATTCTGGTTGAGAACAACGCGGATCTTTTCTTTGAGCGACATGCTGCCCAAAAGAGCATTGATTGCCTTGCAGCAAGCCACGCAGTTGTCGTCGCTGTTGCTGCCTGCTCGCGCGATTGGTACCAAATGCTCGACGCTGGCTTCGGACTTTGGGAGTGGCAAGTCGCAAAAGAAGCACGCTCCACCTTGCGCAAATAGCAGTTGATCAAGTCGCTTGAGAGACATCGTTAGCTTTCCGGCTAGTAGTTCGAACAGGCTCCCGTTCCATATTCAAACGCTCGCGCCACTGTGGCGCAATTGTTGGGTAATTGCCGTAGAGACGTTTGATGAAGTGGCGGCCCTTCCAGTGCAAACAGTGGGCTTGCCATCCCCAACGCGTCAGCAGGCGATCGCTGATGTGGCGATTGGTGACGTGGCACACGATGGCGTTGGACTGCTTCAGTCGGGCGATTTCGTCGAGCACCAGCGCAGCAGCGTAAATGGTAGCCAGCGATGTGCTGGGACCGCTGTAGACATAGGACAGGGTTACAAAGCCAACGGCTGAGCTGGGCACATGGTAGTACAGTTCGCAACGGTCTTTGTGCATGCTAGGAAACAGCATGTCCCATTGGGCTTGCAGCAAGTTGCCGCTGTAGGGCCACCAACGCCCATAGATGGCTTGCAGTCGACCGTTCTGGGTGACGATGCGCCCGGCGCGGCGGTGGCGCAGCAGGTCGCCTGAGCTGGCCATGTCGGTCACGGGAGTTATTCCCCAGCCGGCAATCCCACCAGCTAGTGACCAGCGATTCCCAAGGCTTGTTTGATCAACCGCCAAATCCATAGCATGGCTCCCATCAGTACAATGCAACTCACCACGATGCCGACGATCATGGCTGGCCCCAACGCGAACATGCCTGCCGCCCAGTGCGTCCACAGACGATCCCAATAGACCAACACCAATACGGTCGATGCGCACAAGTAGGGGCCATACGGGGTGGCTGTGTCGCCGGTTATCAACCAACGCACCAACACAAACGCCAGCGATACCAGCGGCGCTAGGAAGAAGATCAACATGCTCGGTTGCCAACCCACATAGGTTCCGATCATGGCCATCAAGGTCACGTCGCCAAAACCAAGCGCCTCGACCTGCAGGCCCCACGAGGCGGCCAGGCGAACGCCCCAAGTGACTCCGCCGGCGAAGGCTAGACCCATCAAGCTGCTGAGCAGATAGGTCCATCTGCCTGGGTTCATGCGGGCTGATCCCCAAGCCAAACTGACACCGACGGCCAGCAGCACAGTGACCAGCAACACAGTTCGCCATAACCAGCGATGTCGAAACATGCGCGCAAAAAAGTAGCGGACACCTTTACCAAGGCCGCGCCGGCCAATCCAGCGACGGTCCAGGAGCGCAAAGCCCCACACGCCGACGATTGTCAAACCGATCGCTAGACCCCATGGACCATTTAAGAACGTCGGCCAAGGGTTGGGCATGTTCGCCTGCAATTCCTCGACGGCCAACGGCGCTTGGCGAAAGGGCAGCCAGGCAGGTGCCACAGCGGCGCCCAGCAGACCAAGCAGCGTTCCAGGTATGGTCACGTAATCAGGAATCGACTGCTCATCAAAGTCGATGAAGGTGGCGATCATCATCAGCACAAACAGTATTGAGTGCCCCAGGAATTGCGAATGCAGGTCTCCCACAGCAACTTTGGCCGCTTGTCCCAGTGGTAGAGCGCCGCCGGTGACATAGAAGTGGTAGTACCACATCATCGCAATGGGAAACAGGAGCTCGATAAGCAGCGGCCGTAGCCAAAACAATTTGCCAACTGCTGGGGCCTCACGCCGCAAGGCTAACCAGCCGAATACGGGGACTCGGTCGCGGGCCGTGCGAGCAGGGTAGCCCGCAGGCGGCGGTGCCCAAGGACCGTACGGTCGCTGGAAATAGGCCCAGTTGCAAATCGCCCAATTGATAAAGCGGGCTGCAGCCAGGGCTAAGGCAGCTACGATGGCCATCCGCAGTGAAATCGGGAGTGCAATGAAATTACCGAACACATTGTTCCTTTTCTCGTTTGCGGAGCGCGTCGACGGTTTAGGTAGTGGCGCCGTAACAGCGCGGCGCTCGTTACGAGCCTACGATGCGCGAGCGTGCGAAGTGCGAGCACACAGTGTGAGTGGCGAGGGGGGGCGATCGCAGGGTTTAGCTAACCGCGCGACTCTAGCCAATCGGCAATGTCTGCCACTATTTCTTCGGGTGTTCGGCCGTCGGTGTCGACAGTCAAATTGGCAAGACGCCGGTAGATGGGCGCGCGAGCGGCCAGAATTTCGACAATTTCGTCATAATCGCTCGACTGCGTCAGAGAGGGCCGGCGCTGCCCAGTGGTTTTGTCGGATTGTATGCGGCTCAGAAGTGCTGCCGGAGAGCCGGTGAGCCAGACTACGTGCCCGGTGCGCTGGATGATGCTTTGATTGGCGGGCCGCAGAATGGCACCGCCCCCTAGGGCGATCACGCAGGGGGTGTCGGCGGCTGCCACGTGTGCAACTGCCGCCTGCTCTCGCTGGCGGAAACCATCCTCGCCCTCGCCAGCAAAGATCTCTCGGATCGATTGGCCGGCCGCCGATTCTACAACCGCATCGGTATCAACGACCGGCAGGCCCAACCGGTCGGCCAAGTGTTGGCCGACGGTCGATTTACCCGATCCGCGATAGCCCATCAAAAAAATATGCATCATCTAAATATGCAGCGAGGGACTAAAGCTGATTGACGGGGATCTTGAATTCGACTCCCAGTTCAGTGTAGAGGTTCTCGTACCAGTCTTGCACCAATTGGTTGCTTTCCTCTTGGGCGATCGACAGCGGGCCGCGTTTGTCTGGGTCCGCATTAAAACGCTCGTGCAGTTCGCTTTCACTGGGGCTGAAGTCGATGACTCGCACCACATAGTAGATGCTTTGATTCTCAGTCGGAGCGATCACGACCGAACCGGGTTTGGCGTGAAAGACGGAACGCATGAACTCGCCCCCTACATGCTCAAGCTTGTTGACCTGGGTGGGCATATTGAAATCGCCCATGCGAGTGATCCAAGTGAACGGATCGGTTTGTACGACCAGCGATTGCTCGGAGGTGCTCAGCGCATCCTTCCACGGCTCATCGCCCGTGCCAGAGACCTTCTTTGCCAGATTGTCTGCAGCGGTTTCAGCGAGCTTGCGGGCTTGGAGTTGCTTCCAATAATCGACCACTTGGGCGCGAACGTCGGCAAGCTGAGGGACCTGCATGGGACGTTCTTCGGTCTTCCAGAAAATGTACTGATAGAACTCGGGGATGCGGCCCTGCTGGAAAACTTCTTGGTCGAAGTAACTGCTTTGCAAGGGCTGGAAGAGCGGCAATTGTTGGCCCATAGCGGAGTTGGCCACGGCACCTGACAGCCCGGCTTCGTCTTGTCGAATCGAACTCTTACCGAACTGGGTCTGTATGAGCTTGAAGCTGTCGGTCATGCCGGTGACACCGTAGGTCAACCCAGCTTCCTCGGCTAGTTTTTTCAGGTTCGGCCGCGCGGGTTCGTCGATCTTCTTGATACCGCTGGAAGCATCGGCGTCGCGGAAGGCGACATACTGGCGGTAGGAACCGTAGTAAGGCTTCATGACTTTCTCAAGGATGTTGGTCAAGGCGTCATCCAGGGCTGGGATAGCCGCCGAGCGGGCGAGGTTATCGGCAATTTGCTCGCGCGCCTCGTCAAAAGTCATCGTACGCATTTCAGGGGCTGCAGAAATTGATGGCTGCGCGCCTGGTTCATCGGCGTCATCGGCGGGAGTCGCGGTAGCCGCATCGGCGGGTGGCATGGCCGCTTCTGCGGGCGCATCGGCAGCGGGTGCTGGCGTGTCGCCAACCGCTGGTTTTTCTGCCGCTGGTTTTTCTGCGGCTGGTTTTTCTGCCCCGGGTGGGGCCGCGGCAGCAGCGTCGGCCGCTGCGGGGGGAGCGCCTAATGCGGCAGGTTGTTCCACCGATGGAGGCGACTCGTCGTCGTCTTGCACGGCGGAAACCAGTCGAACTTTCATCGCCGCGTTTTTTAGTCGCCGCGACGATTGATCGCTCGACTCGGGGGCAGGTGCGTCCAATTTTAGTTGGTCAGTTGCGGCTGGTTTTTCAGTAGCCGGTTTCTCAGTAGCCGGTTTCTCAGCGGCTGGTGCATCGGCGGCTGGCTTTTCAGCGGCTGTGGCGGGCTTCTCTCCGCTCTTTTCAGTGGCTGGCTCCGGGGTGGCTGGCTCATCGGCAGGCGCTTTGTCGGCAGGCGCTTTGTCGGGGGCGGGCTGATCCGCAGTTTTGCTGGGCGGAGCCTCCATTTCCGCAGGCTTAGCCGAGTCGTTTTCGGGTTGAGTCGGCTTGGTTTCAGCCGGCTCAGTTGCAGCCGATTCGGCTGATTCAGTCGCTTCGGCTGGGGGGGGCGTGGTGGCAACGGGGACTTTCAATTGTTCCAGCGCGACCAATCGATCGTATTCGGCCCGCAGTTGCTCCTCGGTCAGCTTGGCCTTCTCACGTTCGACCCACTCCTGGAGGTTTGATTGCACGTACTCCAAATTGGCTTGGTAGGGTTCGACAAATCCTGGGGCCGGCGAGTTTGGGTTGGCGATTTGCATGCTTCCCAAGTCGAAGATGGCTTGGATCTCCGCTTCGCTGGGTTGTCCCTGGACTTTGCTGACATAGTCGGCCACAAAGACTGGGAAGGCTTCGACTTTAGCGGAGCGATTGAGTTTGAGGAAATCTTGATAGGTTTCGCCGGGGACGGTGGAGTACAGTCCGGTGGTTGCGGTGCGGCGAACGACCATCGAGGCCAATTCTTGTTTGAGCAATTGTCGCACGTCGTAATTGCTCAGCCTACCTCCGCTCGATTCGCGAAGGATTTCGGCGATGCGTCGCGTGGAGACTTTGCCATCGCAGAAGGCCAGGATGAATTCGTCAACGGCATCGTCGCTGAATTCGATTCCCAGGCGTTTGGCTTTATCGGCTAGAATTCGAG